>JAFXBK010000019.1 GCA_017521825.1 Oscillospiraceae bacterium | reverse complement strand
TGCAACAAAAAAGAGAGGATCTTACGACCCTCTCCTGTTTTGCAAAGATTATGCTTCTTCGACTTTGACGACTTCTCTACCTTTGTAGTATCCGCAATTCTGGCATACTACGTGGGGAGTTTTAAGTTCGCCGCACTGGGGGCATTTGCAGAATGCCGGGGCAGAGAGCTTCCAAACATTGGAACGTCTTGTATTTTTTCTTGCTTTAGAAACCTTTCTCTTCGGTACCGCCATGATGAGCACCTCCTTAACAGAATTAGTTCTTAGCTGTCGAGCAGCATTTTTAATTTTTCAAGGCGGGGGTCGATCTGCTTTTGGTTACAATCGCAGGTCTTTTCGTTTAAATCCGATCCGCACATGGGACAGAGCCCTTTGCAGTCTTCGCGGCAAAGAAGCTGGAACGGAACTTCGAGCGTAACATCGGTCATAATAAGCTCGTCCATATCGATCATACCCGTCGGCACGAGGATATAGTCATCGTTTTCATCACCGGATTCAAGCTCGCGAGCGAGCCAATGCTCAAATTCATATTCAGTTTCTTTGGATGTTTCCTTTCCGCATCTGTCACAGTCATATTCAAGCACAGCGGTAGCCCTGTACTTCAATGTGACCAAGCCGGAGCGGTTTTTGAAAACGCCGCTTATCCGCACAGGGGAACGGAAAATTTTCTGTCCCCAAATATCCACTTCCGACAAATCAATTTCGGCGGAAAGCGGAATCTCTGTGCCTGGCGCATCGAACAATTCTTTAATATCAATAATCATAGTAATCCCTCGCAACGCCACGGAAAATATTATATCTTGATAATATGCTTTTGTCAAGCGGTTTTGGCCGTTTTTTGGCAATTTTTCGCATAAAATCATAACATTAGAATTCTATCACACCGTGAAACAAATTGCAAACCTTTTTTTAAAATTTTTTAATTAAATTTTTCGGAAATCAATTCCGCTTGCAGCAACGGAAACAAAATCGTCGTCCGCAAAAATCATGTGGTCAACAAGTTCAATTCCGACGGAACGAAGAAGATTATATATTTCCTTTGTAAGATAAATATCCTCCGAAGAAGGAACCGCAAAACCTCTTGGGTGGTTATGGGCAAGAATAACCCTTGTTGCGCCGACACGCATTGCTTCCTCCATAACTTTTCTTCTGGAAAGGTTTGCGTGGTCGCCTTCCCCTTCCGAAATTATATTGCAGGAAATAATTTTGTTTTTGTTATCCAGCGAAGCAAGCATTATTGTTTCAACAGTTCTTCCGACAAACTTCGGCATAAGATAAAGCCCGATATCCTTAAAGCCGCCTATCGTGTTAAGTGCTTCCGCCTTATCTTCAAGATATTTTCTTGCCATTTGCGGAACCATGGAAATCAGAACGGCCGTGTTTTCGGTTATTCCGTCAACCTTCATAAGTTCCTCCGGTTTTGCGTCAAAAACCCCGGAAAGGCTTCCGAAGCGGCTTATAAGCCTATGGGCAAGCGGATTTGTGTCCTTTCTCGGAACGCTGTAAAAAAGCAGAAGTTCCAGGATATTATGCGGTTCAAAATCATCAAGGCCGCTTTTTATAAAACGGGCTTTAAGTCTTTTTCTGTGTCCGTCATGTTCACAGGGCATGGCTTTTTTCGCTCCTTTTCTCTTGATAATTCCAGAAGAAGATATTATACTTTATCTATATCATTTCAACGAGGTATCCTGATGAAAGAATTTACTATTTCAAAAAACGATGCGGGCCAGAGAATGGATAAATTTATAACCAAGGCTATTCCGAAGCTGCCCTCTTCCCTGCTCTATAAATACATCCGCCTTAAACGAATCAAGCTTAACGGAAAGCGCTGCGAAATTTCCACCCGTCTTTCCGTCGGCGACATTGTTCAGTGCTACGTTTCGGACGAATTTTTCGAAGCCGAAGAAAAGCGACCGGAATTTATGCTTGCGCCCTCCGAAATTTCTGTTGTTTACGAGGACGAAAACATTATTCTTGTTAACAAACCCGCGGGACTTCTTGTTCACGAAGGCGACCAATGGTGCGCGGATACGCTTATCGCAAGGATTCAGCACTATCTTTACAAAAAAGGTGAATATGACCCGAAAAGCGAAAATTCCTTTGTTCCGGCCCTTTGCAACCGTATTGACCGCAACACCTGCGGAATTGTAATTGCGGCGAAAAACGCCGCAACTTTGCGCGTTCTTAACGATAAAATCAAAGACAGAGAACTTGAGAAAAAATATCTTTGCGTTGTAAAAGGAAAACCGAAAAAACAAAGCGGCCTTCTTGAACATTTCCTTATTAAAAACGAAAAAACAAACACCGTTGAAGCCCACAAAGAACCGAAACCCGGCGCAAAAACCGCAAAAACAAAATACCGTGTTCTTTCCGAAAACGACGGAATGAGCCTTTGCGAAGCGGAACTTTTAACCGGACGCACCCACCAGATCCGCGCGCAGTTTGCCGCAATCGGGCATCCGCTTATCGGCGACACAAAATACGGAAAAGCAAAGGACGGCCGCGGTTTTAACTGGCAGGCGCTTTGTTCCTATAAGCTAACCTTCCGCTTTGATGAAGACGCGGAACACCTTGCCTATCTTGACGGAAAAACCTTTGCGGTAAAGGAAGCGTGGTTTATCGATAAGCTTGGGTTCAGGTTCCCGAAGGAACTTTTATAAGGATATTTTACAATATTTTATCTGTTTATTCAAGTGCGGATATACATAAAGGCACCCCGAATCTAAATTCGGGGTGCCTTCTTTTTTTACTTTCCTGCATCAAACGGATCGTCGAGGACGACGGTCCCTACATAAATTCGGATGTTTTATTTCAATATTTCTCCAAGTGCTTTGAGCACAGCTTCGTTTTCGTCTTTTTCGCCGGCAAAAACGCAGAAATATCCGTCTTTTGCATATATGGAAATTCCCATATCAAAAAGCTCTTTGGCTCTTTCTTCGGCGTTTTTAACCCTGAAGAAAACGCAGTTTCCCTTTGCGCGGTAAAGGCGCTCAAGAGAATCGAATTTTATCGCAAGTTTTTTAATTCGGATATAAAGGCTGTCGCGGCTGTCGATAAGTTTTCTTTGGGCGGTTTTAAGTGCGGAATTTTTATCGAAAATAACTTTTCCGACAGCCTGGTCCGAGGCGGAAATTTCACAGTCGAACTCCGGAAGGTTTTTTCCGGCGGCAAAAACCGGCTCTCCACCGAAGCGCATTTTTTTGAGCACGATAAGGTTTTCCGTTTCCGAAACGGCGCTCAAAACGGAAACGCTTTCGTCAACGCAGAAACTTTCGTCAACAACAATTTTTGCTTCGGTCACGGAACAAAGCTTTATGATTTCCGCGGTCGCGATTTCAAGACCGGTTGGGCAACAGGGATTAGAAAGGAAAACAAAGTTTGCTCCGTTTTCGCTTGCCGCCGCGGCAAGGTTTTCCGCCTTTATCTTCATATCCGGAGATTTTTTGACAAAAAGCGGTTCTTTTCCAAAAGCGGAAGAAAAGTTTTCAGCCGAAATATCAAATTCCGGAACAACGGCTTTTGCTTCTTCGCCGAAAATTCCTTTAAGAAGGGTTTTATAATCTTTTCCCGCTCTAACAAATTCCGGTTTTGTTCCGAAAAATTTTGCAAAACCGCCGCAAAGTTCCGCCGCGGTTTTATCCCCTTCGGAATTTTTATTTTCCTCCCTTGCTTTTTCGCAAAGGTTTGAAAAACAGCCTTCGATATCGAAGAAAAATCTGCTTCCGTCAAGATAAATCATCAAATTACCTCACATATCAAAAAAACTCATCTGGCGGCTTTCCGGAAGACCTTTGAGCACGCCGTTGGTACGGAGAATATCCATTACGCCGGAACCGATTCCCGCCCTTGAAGCAACGTCATCCACGGAAAGATAATCGCCTTTTTTGCCAGCTTCCTCAAGGGGTTTTGCCGCGTTTGCGCCAAGTCCTTTAAGGGAAACGAAAGGCAGGCGGAGTTTTCCGTCCTCCGGAATATATTTTGTCGCGCTGGATTTATAAAGGTCAACCGGAAGAACTTCCACTCCCCTTGCGAGCATTTCGTTCGCAACTTCGAGCATTGTGAGCTGGTCCTCCTCGCCTTTATTAAGGCTTTCCATTGCGCGCATCTCTTTTATTTTCCGTTTTACCGCCTCGTGGCCTTTCATAACGATTCCGCCGTCAAGGTCATCGCCGCGGACGGTGAAAATTGCCGCATAGAATTCCACCGGGTGATAAACTTTAAAATAAGCAAGCCTGATAGCGCCAATCTGGTAAGCCGCCGCATGGGCCTTCGGGAACATATACTTGATTTTAAGGCAGCTGTCGATATACCATTCCGGAACGCCGCATTCGCGCATGGCGGCCTTGTGTTCGTCCGTAAGGAGTTTTTTCGCCTTACCTTTACGGGTTATTTCCATAATCTTAAACGCCATGCTTGGGTCAAGTCCATAACGAATAAGGTCGGTCATAATGCTGTCACGGGTACCGATTACGTTTTCGATGGTACAGGTGCCGTTTTTGATAAGTTCCTGGGCGTTCCCGAGCCAAACGTCAGTTCCGTGAGAAAGACCCGCAATCTGTATAAGCGCGGAGAAGTTTTTCGGCTGGGTTTCAAGGAGCATTCCCCGGACGAAACCGGTTCCAAGCTCCGGAAGCGCAAGGCTTCCGGTCTGGCAATCGATATCTTCCGGTTCAACGCCGAGAGCTTTCGGTGAAGTGAAAAGGCTGTAAACCTTTTCATCGCTCATGGGAACGTCCGTTACAAGAAGTCCCGTCATATCTTCAAGGTGCTTACAGAGGGTCGGAACATCGTGTCCGAGCTCATCAAGTTTAAGAATGGTATCGTGGAGTTTATGGAAGTCGAAATGGGTGGTAAGCATATCCGATTCCGCATCGTCCGCAGGGTGCTGCATAGGGCAGAAGTCGGTTATGTCATAACCTGTCGGAATAACGACCATTCCGCCCGGGTGCTGGCCGGTTGTTCTCTTAACGCCGGTGCAGCCAAGGGCAAGGCGGGTTTCCTCCGCCTTATGATAGATTATTCCTTTTTCCTCACAGAATTTTTTAACGTAGCCAAAGGCGGTTTTATCCGCAACGGTGCCGATGGTTCCGGCCTTGAAAACGTGGTCTTTTCCGAAAAGTTCTTCGGTATAGCGGTGGGCCCAGAACTGATATTCGCCGGAAAAGTTAAGGTCGATATCGGGCGCTTTATCGCCATGGAAACCGAGGAAGGTTTCGAAAGGAATATCGTGACCGTCCTGTTTATATTTTGTTCCGCAGACGGGACAGTTTTTCGGCGGAAGGTCGAAACCGGAACCGACTTCGCCCTTTTCGAAAAATTCGCTGTGGTGGCAGTTCGGACAGACATAATGAGGAACAAGGGGGTTAACTTCGGAAATTCCGCTCATGGTCGCAACGAAGGAAGAACCTACGGAACCACGGGAACCAACCTGGTAACCGTCCTCGTTGGATTTTGTAACAAGTTTCTGGGCGATTACGTAAAGAACGGCGTAACCGTGTTTTATAATGGAATCCAGTTCCCTTGCAAGGCGCTTTTCAACGATTTCCGGAATCTTTCTTCCTTCCGGGGTTTCCTCGCCATAGACCTCATAAGCCTTTTTCCAGCAGCGGTTTTTAAGGTCCTCTTCCGCGCCTTCGATATAAGGAGTATAGGTTCCGTCAAGGATAGGTT
This sequence comes from Oscillospiraceae bacterium, assembly GCA_017521825.1. GTDB lineage: Bacteria > Bacillota > Clostridia > Oscillospirales > Ruminococcaceae > UMGS1668. Next base: position 10,063 of record JAFXBK010000019.1, on the reverse strand, counting down.
TAAGAACCTCGCACATATCGGCGATTCGGTTCGGAACGGTTATAACAACTTCCCTTGCCTTTTCTTCGCCAAGGTAAGAGAATTCGTCGAGCATCTCGCGGGTGGTTTTGAGATAGAGCGGTGCCTGGTTGGACGCATCCGCAAATCCCTGGGAAGCCTGGATTATCTTGCGGTAATCCGCATCCTCCGGATCGAGGAAATGGACGTCGCCGGTGGCGGCAACGGGAATTCCAAGTTCTTCGCCGAGAGTAACTATCTGTTTGTTCCATTCCCGGATCTGGTCTTCGCTTTCGACCTTTCCATCGCGAACCATAAATTCGTTGTTGCCGACGGGCTGGATTTCGAGGAAATCGTAGAATTTTGCGATTTCTACAATTTCTTCGTGGGATTTCGCGCCGGTTATAGCTCTGTAAAGTTCTCCAGCTTCACAGGCAGAGCCAACTATTAAACCTTCTCTGTATTTTATAAGAAGGCTTTTGGGAACGCGCGGACGCTTTTTATAATAAGTTACGTGCGCCTGGGAAACCAGTTCATAAAGGTTTTTAAGGCCGCGCTGGGTCTTTGCGATTATGATCTGATGATAAGTCGGAAGTTTTCTTGGGTCGGCACCGCGAAGAATTCCGTTAACTTCCGCAAAATTATCGATATGCTCGCTTTCGCGGAGCTGTTCCATCATTTTAACAAGAATAAGCGCTAGCTCCCTTGCATCGTCGCAGGCTCTGTGGTGGTTGAACGGAGCAAGTTTAAGGTGGTTAGCAACGGTATCGAGCTTATGGTTTTTTATATTCGGATACATGGAGCGCGCCATGGCAACGGTATCCGCATAGGCGCAGTCGAAAGGCATTCCGCATCTTTCGCCTGCGGCACGAAGAAAACCGGTATCGAATCCGGCGTTATGCGCCACAAGGAACTTGCAGTTTTCGCAGAATTCATAGAACATCCGCAGGGCTTCTTTTTCGGTAGGAGCGTTTGCGACCATGGAATCTTCGATTCCTGTAAGTTCGGTAATGCGCTCCGGAATATGTTTTTCCGGGTTTACGAAGGTGTTGAATTCCTCTTTGAGCACACCGTTAACAACGCGCACCGCGCCGATTTCGGTCATTCTTTCCGTTGCGGCGGAAAGGCCGGTTGTTTCAAGGTCAAAGACAATTATTTCGTCCTCAAAGGAAACGTCCGGTTCGCCGAAAACCGCTTTTACGGTATCGTCAACAAAATATGCCTCAACGCCGTAAACAACTTTGAAGTTAGGGTCTTTAAGTGCCCTTAAAGTTTCCGCCGCTTCCGGGAAACCCTGGACGTTGCCGTGGTCGGTAATCGCAATTCCCCTGTGTCCCCATTCATGGGCGCGTTTAACAAGCCTTTCCGGCGAGGTTACGCCGTCCATCTGGGACATATTGGTGTGGCAATGGAGCTCAAAACGCTTTTCTTCCTCGTCATCGGTTCTGTGAAGTCTTTTAACTTTACAGATATCTCTGGGGCGGATGGTAACGTCGTGCTCATATTTATCGAAGGAAGCTTCGCCGGCAACCACGACGGTATCGCCGCTTTTAAGGGCAAGAACGCCTTCCGCTTCCTTTTTCTTTGCAATTATTTTAAGGATATTGGAGCTTGTAAGGTCCGTGAGCATAACGGTTATAATTACGCTTTCGCCGTCTCTTGTTTCCCTGCTTTCAACGGAAAAAATATCGCCCCAAATTACAACCCTTCCGCTTTGCATATCAACGTCGCAAAGTTTCATGGGGCGCTGTTTGATGGGTCTTCCCATAACAACTTCCATGTTTGAAATATCTATCGGAAGGCCGGTTGCATCAAAGCCGCCGTTTCCGAAAGGAACCGGAGCTTTTGGCGCCCTTGGCTTCGGCGCAGAAGAAGAACCGCTTTTTGCCTTCGAATCCGAATAGGAAACGGCGGCGGTTTTGCGCTCGCTTATTTCCTCAACTTCCGTAATTCCGCAAAATTCAATTTCAATTTCCGTTCCGAATTCTTCCCGGACGATATTTTTCATAACAAAATCGCATTTGTTATTTAAAAGAAGTTCCGCGCCGCCGTGGGCAAGTTCAACTTTGAAAACACCGTTTTCAAAAACAACTTTGCTGTCGCTGAAAAAGCCGTTTATCGGAACTCCGCGCATATTTGCTTCAAAAGCGATATCATCAAAATATTCCGCGGTGAGCATGGAAGGTTTATAAACAGGAATAAGCCGGACGCTTTTTACGCCCAGCTTTTCACAAATTTCCTTTTGCGCGGAATATAGATCTTTTTTATGTACTGTTTTTTCCGGCGCGATTTTTGCCGCAACTTCCCTTTTATCCATATCGATATTCATGCCGATTATTTCGGCATTGGAAAGTTCTTCAGCAAAACCGCTTCCGAATATTTCGGAAAAAGTTTTTCCCATTTTTTACATCCGTCCGATTTCTTCAAGAAGCGCCGGAAGAATTTCGTTTTCCGGAACTTTTCTCAAAATTTCGCCTTTTTTGAAAATAAGGCCGCATTTATCGCCGCCGGCAACGCCGATATCCGCTTCCCTTGCTTCGCCGGGTCCGTTTACCGCGCAGCCCATTACCGCGACGGTAAGGGGCTTTTCACAGCCTCTGAGAGCCTCTTCAACTTCGTTTGCAAGTTTTATAAGGTCAATTCTTGTTCTTCCGCAGGTTGGGCAGGAAACGATGTTTACGCCAAAATTACGGACACCCGCCGCTTTAAGAATATCCTTTGCGGCATAAATTTCGCGGACCGGATCAGCCGTAAGGGTTACGCGGATTGTTGAACCGATTCCGTCAACAAGAAGTCCGCCGATTCCGATGGAGTTTTTGATGATTCCCATGTGTTCGGTTCCGGCTTCTGTAACGCCGAGATGGAGCGGATAATCGCACCTTTCGGAAACAAGGCGGCAGGCATTCATCATGGTTTTTACGTTGCTGGATTTTATGGAAATTACCGTATCGGTAAAGCCGTATTTTTCAAGGATAGCAACATGTTCCATTGCGCTTTCCGCAAGAGCTTCCGCCGTGGGAGCGCCGTATTTTTCCAAAAGGCGCTTATCAAGGCTTCCGCCGTTTACTCCGACGCGGATCGCAACTCCGGCGTTTCCGCAAGCTTCAACAACCTGGCGGGTGCGTTCTTCAGAACCTATGTTGCCCGGGTTGATACGGATTTTATCTATTCCGTTTTCAACCGCCGCAAGGGCAAGCCGGTAATCAAAATGGATATCCGCCACAAGGGGAATGTTTATTTTTTCTTTTATTGCCGGAATAAGTTCCACCGCCGCCATATCGGGGATTGCGGCTCTTAAAATTTCGCAGCCGGCTTTTTCAAGTTCCACCGCCTGCCTTACGCTTCCTTCAATATCGGTTGAAGGAACGCTTATCATGGACTGTATCGCAACGGGATTTTCGCCGCCTATGGCGATTTTTCCGATTTTAACTTCCTTTGCCATTTGGTCAGCCTCCTGTTATAAGTCTTACAATATCGTTATAGGCAACCACAACCATAAGAAGCATCAAAAGTGCCATTCCTACGGAGTGGATTATGCCTTCCACCTTCTGGTTTATGGGTTTTCCCCGGAAAAGTTCGATTATCATGAAGAAAATTCTTCCGCCGTCAAGCGCCGGCAAAGGAAGAAGATTAAAAACACCGAGGTTAACGGTTATAATCGCAAGAATAAGGAGCAGGCCTTTATAGTTTGTTTTCTGTACCGCGTCGGAAATTGTTTCGGTAACGCCGATTGGGCCGGAAAGCTGGCTTATTCCGAATTCACCGCTGATGATGTCACCAAGGGAATGCCATACAAGTTTTACAAGCGACCAGGTCCAGCGGAAGGAATAGCCGATTTTTCCCAAAAAATCCGGTTCCTGACCGTAAATTTTAAAATCAAGGATAATGGATTTCATCCCGTTTATTTCCTGGGTATCAAAAACCACCTCTTCAAGGTGGATTTTTTCGCCGCCGCGAAGAACGTCCATGGAAACAACGCCGTCGGTATCGCGGATAAGGGAATAAACAATATCGTAATCGCATCCGGCCTTTTCCCCGTTTACCGCAAGGATTGTGTCATCTACTTCAAGATAATTTGCGGAAGAGGAATTTTCGAGGAAAGAAGCAACGGTTGTTGTTCCGACAACGCTTTGGCCGCAGGTAAGCGCAAAAATTACAGCAAAACCAAGGATAAGGTTCATAATTGCGCCGGCGGAGGTTATAATTATCCTTTTCCAGACCGGGCAGGCCATAAAGCGGCGTTCGTCCTCGCTTTCCTCATCCTCCCCTTCCATGGCAACAAAACCGCCGATGGGAAGAAGGCGAAGAGAATATGCTGTTTCGCCAAAGGTTTTTGAAATGATTTTCGGACCCATGCCTATTGAAAATTCGTTAACGCGGACTCCCGCCCATTTTGCGGTTGCAAAATGGCCGAGTTCATGGAAAAAAATCATAAATCCGAAAAGTAAAATTGCAATAACAATGCTCAAGGGTTTATCTCCTTACTTAATAAGTGAAGAAGCGAATTTTCGCGCTTCTTTATCTGTTTCAAAAACCTCTTCAAAGCTGTCGCCGGTTGAAAAAGGTTTTTCAACGGTTTTTTCAAGAATTTTCGGAATATCCGTAAAACCGATTTTTCCGTCAAGGAATGCCGCAACGGCAATTTCGTCCGCGGCATTAAAAGCGGCGGTTGCGGTTTTTCCGATGGAAAGCGCATGCCTTGCGATATCCGTTGCCGGGAACGCAAGGTTATCCTGGGCGTAAAAATGGAGCGTTCCGATTTTCGCAAGGTCAAGGTGTTCCACAATGCTTTCACATCTTTCCGGAACGGTGAGCGCATACTGGATCGGGGTTCGCATATCCGGAACGCCAAGCTGTGCCAGAACCGAATTATCGGTAAATTCGACAAGGGAATGGACTATGCTTTCCCTGTGGATAACCACGTCAATATTATTCTGTGATACGCCGAAAAGATGCGCGGCTTCGATAATTTCAAGGCCCTTGTTCGCCATTGTAGCAGAATCTATGGTAACCTTTTTTCCCATATTCCAGGTAGGGTGGTTAAGAGCATCTTCCGGTTTCATATTTTCGAGTTCGGAAAGAGTTTTTCCGAAAAAAGGGCCGCCGGAAGCCGTTAAAATAAGTTTCTGGATTCTTGCGTAATCGCCTTTTGCCTGAAGACATTGGAAAATTGCGGAATGTTCGCTGTCCACCGGAAGGATTTTTACGCCCTTTTCCTTTGCGTAATCCATAACCCTTTTTCCGCCGGCAACAAGGGTTTCCTTGTTGGCAAGGGCAATATCGTTTCCCGCTTCAATGGCGGTTATTGTCGGGCGAAGTCCCGCAATTCCGGTAACGGCGTTGAGCACGATATCGCAATCCGCTTCCGCCGCTTTGAGCACGCCTTCTTCGCCGCCGAGCACAATTATGTCGGTGTCGGAAAGTTTGATGCTCAAGCCCTTTGCGGCCTTTTCATCATAAAGAGCGACCATCTTCGGTTTAAATTCGCGTGCCTGTTTTTCAAGAAGCTCGGCGTTGCTTCCGGCCGCAAGGGCAACCACTTCAAAACCGAGGTTTCTGCAAACATCAAGAGCCTGGGTTCCGATTGAACCGGTTGAACCCAAAATTGAAAGGCGCTTCATTTTAACTAAAAAGCCTCCTTTTTTCTATAAAATTATTGCCGCACAAAGCGGCAATAAAACATTTTTCAAAATTATTGAACAAAAATAAACGGAAAATAAAGGTTCCAGAGATAAACAATCGGCGCAACAAAAACCCAGCTGTCAAAACGGTCCATAATTCCGCCGTGGCCGGGCATTATTTTTCCGTAATCCTTAACACCATACTGGCGTTTTATTGCGGAAGCGGCAAGGTCACCGAAAATCGCAATCACAGCGCCGATTGGAAGAAAAATTACAAAACTGGGCCAGTTTATAACCGTTCCGGTTGCCTTTGCAAAAACAAAAGCAAGGGCGCAGCAAACAAGAAGATCCCCGAAAACTCCGCCGATTGCTCCCTCAACGGTTTTTTTAGGGCTTAATTCCGGACAAAGCTTGCGTTTTCCGAAGAAATACCCGCTGAAATAAGCGCAGGTATCGTTAAGCCAAGCAACCGCAAGGCTCATAAGAATAAGGAAATAGGAAACCGGCGAACCAAAACTTCTGAAAAGAAGAATTGTTGAAAATGCTTTTGGAATAAAAAGAGTGAAGAAAAACGCAAAAGCCGCGTCGGTTGCTTTAAGGTCCTTATGGTGGTTCATTACAAAAAGCAAAACGACAAGCCCAAAGCAAAATTCAACATAGCCGGAAATGGAACCGATTGTCTGGTAATATCCGCTTGAAAAAAACGCCGCAAAAACAGCGCAAACTCCGGTAAATATTTTGTTTTTGGAAAGGCCGATGGCGTTGATCATCTCGTAAACGCCCATGACGGAAAGAGCCGCCACCGCAACATCCAGCACAGCTGTTTCAAAAAGGAATAAAACCGCACCCAAAAGAACAAGTCCCACAAGGGCGGAAATAATTCTTGTTTTCAATTTAATTTTACCTTCTTTTGCCTGATTTTAAATTCCGCCGAAACGGCGGTTTCTTTTTGAATATTCCTCCAGCGCTTTTTCAAGATCGGATTTTGTAAAATCCGGCCAGAGAACATCCATAAACACAAATTCGGAATATGCGCTTTCCCAGATTAAAAAGTTGGAAAGCCTTTCTTCCCCGCTTGGGCGGATTATCAAATCACATTCCGGGGTTTTTGAATAAAGATTTTCGGAAATGGTTTCCTCCGTAATATCCTCCGGGGAAAGCTCGCCGTTTTTAACTTTTTCGGCAATTTCCCGGACGGAATGAACAATTTCGTCCCTTCCGCCGTAATTAAGGGCAATCTGGACCGTTGTTATAACTTCGCCCACGTCGGCATTTTCCGCTTCTTCCATAAGCTCCAGCAAATCTTTGTCGAAAGGTTTTCTGTCACCGATAAAACGCACCGCAATATGTTCGTTTTTTGCCTTTGCCATGCTTTTAAGGTAGCTTCGCATAAGGTTCATAATTCCGTCAACTTCGTCCTTCGGGCGCTTCCAGTTTTCGGTGGAAAAAGCATAAACCGTAAGATATTTTATTCCCAGATCACGGCAGCAACGGGAAATATTTTCAAAAACTTCCGCGCCTTTTTTATGGCCGGCGTTCCTCGGAAGGCCGCGTTTTTTTGCCCAGCGGCCGTTTCCGTCCATAATAATGCCGATATGTTCCGGCAAAATTAATTTATCGGACATATCGGCACCTCCATTCAAAATTCATGAGATCAGATTTCCATAATCTCTTTTTCTTTTTCGTTAGCCATTTTTTCAATTCTTGCTACGAAATCATCGGTGAGCTTCTGGATATCTTTTTCAAGGTCTTTAAGGTCATCTTCGGTGATGAGCTTATCTTTAAGCTGTTTTTTGCAAAAATCGTTTGCGTCGCGGCGGTGGTTGCGGACGTTTACTTTTGCTTCTTCGGAATGTTTTGCAACGGTTTTGCAAAGGTCTTTACGGCGCTCTTCGGTAAGAGGCGGGAAAACAAGGCGGATGCAAACGCCATCGTTCTGGGGCGGGATACCGATATCGGAAGCGTTGATGGCTTTTTCGATAAGTTTAAGGCAGGATCTGTCCCAAGGCTGGATAACAAGGATTCTTGCTTCGGAAACGGAAACCGCCGCAACCTGGTTAATGGGGGTCATGGTGCCATAATATTCAACTGCAACTCTGTCAAGAACGCCGGGGTTTGCGCGTCCTGCACGGATGGAAGCAAAGTCGTTTGCGAGTACGGAAAGGGTTTTTTCCATTTTTTCATTATAGGGAATAAGCTGTTCTCTCATAATGTCCTCCTTTTTCTCGGTGAAACGGAATTATAAAAGCCGATTTTCAGGGAAAACTCACCGGGTTTTTCCTTCGGCAAAATTAACAAAATTTAAAAATCAGCCGGTAACAACGGTACCGATGTTTTCGCCCTGGATTGCTCTTACTATGTTATCCGGATCATCAAGGCTGAAAACAAGTACAGGCATATTGTTATCGCGGCAAAGCGCGGCGGAAGTTGCATCCATAACCGCAAGTTCCTTATCAAGAACTTCCTTGAAGGTAAGGGTATCGTAGCGTTTTGCATCGCTGTATTTATGCGGGTCTTTATCGTAAACGCCGTCCACCATGGTTGCCTTAAAGAAGATATCCGCGTTGATTTCAACCGCTCTGAGAGCGCTTGCGGTATCGGTGGAGAAACAGGGTCTTCCGATTCCGCCGCCGAAAATTACTACGCGGCCTTTTTCAAGATGTCTTGTTGCTCTGCCTTTGATAAAAAGTTCGGCAATTTCGGGCATTGAAATAGCGGTCTGGACCCTTGCGTTAACGCCCATCTGTTCAAGGGTATCGCCGACGGCGATTGCATTGATGATGGTTGCGAGCATTCCCATGTGGTCCGCTCTGGTTCTGTCCATGTTTCCGCTGGAACGTCCGCGCCAGAAGTTTCCTCCGCCAACAACAATGGCGACTTCCGCGCCGAGTTCGGTACATTTTTTAATACTTTCGCAAATGGGGGTGATGATGTTAAAATCAAGGCCAACGCCTTTGGGTCCTGCAAGGGCTTCGCCGCTTATTTTAATAAGCACCCTTTTGTATTTAAGTCCCATGTCATATCGCTCCAATCGTCATAGCAGGAAAAAGGATATTCTTTTCCCTATTCTATAATATTTTACTATAATAAAGAACAGATGTAAAGATTATTTTTGGATTTTATGAAACCTGTATAAAAAAACACCCTGCCATTTGGCAGGGTGTTTGATTTTATGCATTGTACAGCGATTACAGAAGAGAATCGAAGAGTTCGGGTGCATATTTCGGAATAACGGTGGAACCGATATAGAGGTCCATTCTTGCTGCTTCTTCAATACCTGCAGCAACAGCAGCTCTTACAGCGCCAACGTCACCGGTAAGGGTTACAATACCTTTACCGCCGACAGCATAACCCATGGTGATACCAACGAGGCTGATCTGTGCAGCTTTTGCAGCAACATCAGCTGCTTTGATAGCAGAAGTGATGCTGTAGAATTCCATAGCACCGATTGCATCGCCTTTAATAACCTGAGCGGTGCCGCTGAGTGCGGGAATAAGCTGGGGATGTACGTTCTGGATAATCATCTTATCAACAACGCAGCTTCCGCCGTTCATTTCGCCGGCAAGAACGGAGGCTTTAACGGAACCGGTGTCGCCGGTGATGATGATGATATATTTGCCGGGGCAAACAGTAGAAGTTCTGATAAGGGAAACTTCTGCTGCTTTGAGCATTACATCACAGGTTTCGATACCTTTTGCAATGCTGTTAAATTCAAGCATTCCGATAGTCTGGATCATTTGCTCTCCCTCCTTAATACTACTCTGTCAGTAACAGCGATAACTTCGCCGTCAAAGCTTGCATAAACATTTGCACCAAGTTTTCCTTCGTCCATCTGGCCGATTATGTCGCCCTTTGCAACTTTGTCGCCAACGGCAACAACAGCGGTGGAAGGAGCGCCGATATGCTGTTTAAGAGGAATCTCAACAGTTTCGGGAGTAAGAACGATGGGTTCGTCGGTAAGAAGATGTTTGCCATAGTATTTGCTAAGGTCAAGACGTGCAGCAAGACGGTTGGTCGGAATCTTTCTGATTTCGCGTTCGGGTCTTTCAACGGGTTCCATATTCTTGGGAACATCGATTCCTCTTGCGCGAAGCTCGTTCTTGATATAAACGTTTGCTTTTCTGGGAGCAAGGTGCATCGGGCAGGAGAAAAGTTCGCATGCGCCGCATTCGCAGCAGTTGATTGCATGTCCGAATACGCGAAGGAATTCGTCATTATCGTTGATCATGTTAACTCTGTAAAGGTTTCTCATGATCTTATGGGGTTCAATATCATGACCAATCTGATATCTGGGGCAGTTATCGGTGCACATACGGCACTGGATGCAGCTGGATTTTGCTCTGTTCTTCATGGACTCGGATTTGAGGTGAGCCCATTTTACAAGGTGATGATCTTTGGGAAGAACGATGATGTTACCATCGGTTTTGGTGATAACAAGTTTATCG
>JAFXBK010000018.1 GCA_017521825.1 Oscillospiraceae bacterium | reverse complement strand
ATGGATAACAGACCAATAGGCGTTTTCGATTCCGGCCTGGGCGGTCTTACCGCCGTGCGGGAATTAAGGCGCGTTCTTCCCGCAGAAGATATAGTCTTTTTCGGAGATACCGGCCGGGTGCCCTATGGCAGCCGCAGCCCGCACATAATAAAAGAATACGCAAAACAGTGTATGGATTTTCTGGAAAAGCAGAACGTTAAAATGATACTTGTTGCCTGCGGAACGGTAAGCTCCGTTCTGGGCGAAGATATCGGTGCAGAAAGAAAAATACCCTGCATGGGCGTTCTGGAACCCACGGTAAAGGCCGCGGTTTCTGCCACAAAAAATCAAAACATCGGCCTTATTGCCACCGCCGCCACCGTTGCCAGCGGTTCTTATGAAAAACTTGCCGCAAAGCTTCTTCCGGAAGTAAATTTTACCGGCAAAGCCTGCCCGCTTTTTGTTCCGCTTGTGGAAAACGGATATTTTGCCTCCGGGTGCGAGGTTACGCGCCTTGTGGCAAAAGATTATCTTTCTGCATTCGAAGGAAAAGATATAGATACCCTTATTCTTGGCTGCACGCACTATCCGCTGCTTTACGGACTTATAGATTCCATAACGGATTATAAGCTTAACCTTATAGATTCCGGCAAAGAAGCCGCCCTTGGCGCAAAGGAACTTCTGGAAGAACGCAATATGCTTTCCGGCACCAAAAAAATCGGCGATATGCGCTTTTTTGTAACGGATAAGGTGGAAGGCTTTGCAAAGCTTGGCAAAGAATTTTTGGGCGAAGAACTTAAAAACGTAACAAGAGTTGAAATAGATGAACTTTAATATAAAGGATAATGCAAAATGAAAAAGGACGTAATGATCTTTATAAACGGCATTCAGGAAGTGGACGGCGAAAAAGATACCATCGAACTGATGACCCGGGGCCGTTATTATAAACGCCGGGACGTGCTTTATCTTGCCTATGACGAAATGGACGAGGAAGATACCGAACCCACCATGAAAACCCTTTTAAAAATAGAAGGCGACCGCTGTGTTACCATGACAAGAAGCGGCAAACGCCACCAGCAGCTTATTATTGAAAAAGGCGAACGCCACCAGTGCCATTACGATAACGGCTACGCCGATTGGATAATGGGAATCCAGGGTTACGGAATTGAAAACGGGCTCGAGGATAACGGCGGAATTCTTAATTTTAAATATTCCATGGATATAAACGCCATGTTTGCAAGCGAAAATGAAGTTAACATAGTAGTCAAGGAGTGTGAAGAAAATGCGTAACTTAGTGGCGGAAGCCAAAGCGCAATACAAAGAACTTATCGAAAAAGCGGTGAACGAAGCAATTTCCGCCGGGGAACTTCCGGAAGGCGAAATTCCGAAATTCAATATCGAAATTCCGGCGGACAACAAAAACGGCGACCTTGCTTCCAACGTTGCAATGGTTTCCGCAAAAGCTTTCCGCAAAGGTCCGCGCCAGATTGCTGACGCAATTGTTTCTCATATTAACCTTGAGGGAACCTATTTTGAAAAAGCGGAAGTTGCCGGCCCCGGCTTCCTTAACGTTTTCTATGCACCCCATTGGTTTGCGGAAACCGTTTCCGCAATCCTTACCGAAAAGGATTCCTACGGAACCGGAAACATGGGCAAAGGCGAAAAAGTTATGGTCGAATTTGTTTCCGCAAACCCCACCGGACCCATGCATATGGGTAACGCAAGGGGCGGCGCCATCGGCGACGGACTTGCGGAAGCGATGAAATGGTGCGGCTATGACGTTACCCGCGAATTCTATATCAACGACGCCGGCAACCAGATCGAAAAATTCGGAAAATCCCTTGAAGCAAGATATCTTCAGCTCCATCTCGGCGAAGACGCCATCGAATTCCCCGAGGACGGCTACCACGGCGAAGATATCAAAGTAAGAGCCAAAGAATTCACCGAAATCAACGGCGACAAATACGTTAACGCAACCTCCGAAGAGAGAAAGAAAGCTCTTGTTGCCTATGCCCTTCCCGCAAACGTTGAAGGACTTCAGCGCGACCTTGGAAAATACCGCATCAACTATGACGTTTGGTTCCGCGAAAGCAGCCTTTATAAAGACGGTTCCATCGATAAAATCGTAAAGATTCTTACCGATAAAGGCCTTACCTACGAAAAGGACGGCGCGCTCTGGTATAAAAACGCGGAAGTTCTTACCGCAAAATTCAAAGCCGAAGGCAAAACCGATAAACAGATTGAAGCCCTTGAACTTAAGGACGACGTTATTATCCGCGCAAACGGAAACCCCACCTATTTTGCAGGCGATATTGCTTACCACTACAACAAATTCGCTGAACGCGGATTCAACAAAGTCATCAACGTCTGGGGCGCAGACCACCACGGCCACGTTGCAAGACTTCAGGGCGCGATGGACGCAGTCGGCCTTGACGGAAGCAAGCTTGACGTTGTTCTTATGCAGATGGTCGAGCTTATGCGCGACGGCAAACCCGAAAAAATGAGCAAACGTACCGGTAAGGCAATCACCCTTACCGACCTTCTTGACGAAGTTCCGATCGATGCGGCACGTTTCCTTTTCAACATGCGCGAACCCAACACCCACCTTCTCTTTGACCTTGGTCTTGCGGTAAAGAACACCAACGATAACCCGGTTTATTACGTTCAGTATGCCCACGCAAGAATCTGCTCCATTCTCCGCGGCCTTGCGGAAGAAGGCGTTCAGGTAAAAGAGGATATTTCCTGCTACACCTACACCGAACCGGAAGAATTTGCCCTTGTTACCGAAATTGCGAAATTCCCCGGCGAAATTGAAGAATCCGTTAAAACCTACGATCCTTCCAGAATTACCAAATACGCAATCGAAGTTGCAACCATGTTCCACAAATTCTATAACGCATGCCGCTGCCGCTGTGAAGACGAGGACAGAATGTACGCAAGAATGGCCCTTGCCGCAGCAACCAAGGTTGTTATCAAAAACGTCCTTACCATGCTCCAGGTTTCCGTTCCGGAATCCATGTAAGATTACAGAAATAAAAAATCCCGCTTTTCGGCGGGATTTTTTTATAGCCTCCCCTATCAGGAGACTCCCCTGTTAGGGGAGATGTCCTCGAAGAGGACAGAGGGGTCTGCCGTCTCCGGCGAGGAAAGGTGTCTGCGAAGCAGACAGAAGGGTGGCAACAAAGCCTTTACCAAAGGGAAGGTGTCACCGCAGATGACGACCCTCTCCAGCCAAAATCGGGCGCACACATAGGTGCGCCCCTACGGCGTTTTTTTAAATTTACTGCGAAATTTTTTCTTTTCAGTGCAACAAAACCGGTAAAATATGTTACTATTTATATGTAAGGAATATTTTAAAGGCGGAGGTGTTTCTTTTTGAAAAATTTTTTGTTTCTTATTCTTTGCCTTGTATTGGTAACCGCCGGTGCTTTTGGATTTTCGGAATATTTTTACGGAAGTTCCGGAATAATGGAATCCGGAATTGTCGATGTCGTTAGGGTGGATTCTTTCGAAAGAATGGGAAAAGTAGTTGTTCTCGAAGATCCGGAAGATGAAACAGAAGAAAAACTTATCGAAATCCTTTCAAAAGCTGAGAGAAAAAAACGTTCTTATAAGCCAAAGGCTATTGAAGGTAGCAGAATGGATTATGAAATTGAACTTTATTTTATGGATATTTACAAGCACCATTTTTTGAATCTTGGTAAAGAAAGCTGTATTTATGACCCGGATACAGGTAAAAGTTGGGAAATCATAAACGCAGACGAAATTATTTCGGAACTCGAAGCTTTTTTAGCGGAATGATTATGAGGTGAGTTTATGAGAAAACTTCTTGCATGGATTTTTACAATAGTTTATTTTTTGATTTTTTGCGGCTTGATTTATCTTATTTTCACAGGTTTTTTAAGCAACTTTTTTAATTCCTTCGCCGCCGAAAGCCTTTTTACAATTTTCTGCTGGATAATTGCGTTTTTTGCAAGTGTCAGCCTGGGCGATTTTACTGAAAAAAAGATAAGGGATTATTATTCAAAAAAATGATTTCAGGGGTGATTAAATTTGAAAAAACTTTTTGTTTTTGCGCTTGTTTTAGCCCTTTTGGTTTCCGGCTGCGGAAAAGAACCGGAAGAAATTGTTCCGGAGGTTTCGGATGTTCCGGAGGTTTCGGATGTTCCGGAAATTTCGGAAAGCGAAAGTTCTGAACCCGCTTTTGAAGAAGAACCGAAGGAAGAACCTCCGGAAAAGATACAGACGGAAATTTCCGAAGAAGATTACGCATGGGAAAAATTTATAGAACAAATGGCGAAGCACAGTTACACAAGGGAGGAAATAGAATCTCTTGAAACTCTCGGTTTCAGCCGCGAGGAAATAACCGCAATGACCTGGGTGGACGTTGTTCGCGGACTTGGAATGGTTCGCTTCGGTTTTGAAAGGGAAGAAGTTGAATCCGCCCTTGAGATTCTTAAAAACCCGGATTTAATGGACGAAACTTTTGTTGCGGTCGGCGACATCACCACCCGAATTGAACTTGTTGACGAATTTGTTGCGGCGGTGGAAAAAGGCGAAAGTGCCTTTGTTCACGGAACGGCCGTGAGCGAACCGCTTTACCTTTATTTTGAACTTTCCTACGAACCCGGCGGAATGATTGAATATACCATGATTTCGGAACATCGTGTTGCAAAAGAGGAATTTTCCAAAGTTTATGATACCGAAGCATTTTACAGCTTCCGGAACGGGGAAAAGGCATTTTCCCTTCCGAAGGTTGAACTCTGGCCCGGGGAACAGCTTAAATTTTCGCCGCTTTTTGACGTTCCGGATATGCCCGTAACGCTTTATGACGCGAAGAAAATCGCAAGGGAAGCCATGCTTTCCTTTTATGGACATTCAAAGGTTTATGAAAAAGACGTCTGGAAATTTTTTGATTCAAAAGGAATTACTCTTTTGAAAGATTGCTCTGAATTTGCTGATGAATATTTTAAAAACCTTGAACCAGTTTGTGAAGGGATTTTCGACGTTGCCGGAAAACCCCATTACCTGATTTATTTTTATGAAGGCGAAAATTTTGTCGGCGAAGGTTATTACGTTTGCGCCGATGAAAGCGAAGTTGTTTTCGGGGTTAGCATGGTGGACGGAAGATTAATGCCAATTGCACCGGATTCAAAGCCGAGGATTGTTCTTGGAACAGAATAAAAAAGAAAGAATCCCGCTGGAAGGCGGGATTTTTCTTTTGACTTCCTTTCATAAAGGCAGCTTTGCCCTTCGGGAATCCTTTTTATCCCTCTTTCGTCTTTTTTGCAACAAGTTGCAAAAAATCCACCTATACTCTTGCGGTGCCCAAAATATTCTTCGGCATACGCCTTGAATATTTTGACCGCGGCGCCAAACCCTGTTCGCTTCATCGTCCACAGGACGCGCTTCACAGGCTTTGCCCTCTGGGAAGGTTAAACAACAAAAACCGCATGAGCATGCGGTTTAAACAAAAAAGAGCACGGAGGGTTGGCTCCGTGCTCAATTTTTTTACATTCCTCTGCGGTCGATAAAATCCATCGCTTTTGCGATAAGGTTTTTGTCGTTGCGGAAGGTAACGGCTTCGTAAGCCGCGTGGATTTCCATCCACTGAAGTTCGGAAACTTCCTCTTCCTGGGGGTGAAGGGTGGATTCGTTAAGGGTGAACCCAATAAAATAAATGACCTGTTTTTTAACGTTGGGCTTGGGCGAATATTCAACAGCCTCGCGGAAACCTTCGCGGAGGAAAACGCGAAGACCGGTTTCTTCGCGGATTTCGCGAAGAGCGGTTTCCATTTCTGTTTCGCCGGCTTCCATATGGCCCTTGGGGAAGGACCAATGGCCGCCGCAGCGGTGTTTGAGCAAAAGGATGTGGGTCTCGCCGTCGTGCTCACGATAAATAAGGCCACCACAGGATTTTTCGTGCTTCATTTTTCACATTCTCCTATTTTGGCAAAACTTTCACTAAATACAATAATATCACCTTTGGGCAAGTTCTTCAAGTGTAAATATTGCAAAAACGCCGTTAAAACCAAAATATTTACAAAGTTTTTAAATAATAAACATTGTTTATATAAAGGCGGATGTGTTATAATCATCTTCGGAACTTTAACAAAAAAGGAGAACCCTTGAAATGAAAAAAATTCTTGCATTTATTCTTGCTTTAACAATGCTTCTTTCCTTTGCTTCCTGTTCGGAAAGCGAAACAAAAGAACCCGAAACCGAAGAAATTGTTCCCGCAAGGGGAACCGTTGAAAACGGAATTTATAAAAACTCCGCCTTCGGCGTTGGCTTTGAAGCCGGCGAAAACTGGTATTTCCTTACCGATGAGGAAATTGCTTCCGCCATGGGCGTTGCGGCGGAAACCATGTATGGCGAAGACGCCGAAATTACCGGCGACCATGTTTACGACCTTTACTGCGTTGATAACGCAACCAGCGCAACGGTTTCCATAAACTATGAAAACCTTGGAACCATCGGAACAATGACCGACGCTAACTATTACCTTGAAACCGTTATGACCCAGCTTATTTCTTCCGGCGCAGGTTCCGGAGTTGTTGACGCGATTATTTCCAACATCACGATTGATGAACAGGAAGTTCCCTGCCTCAGCATTGTTCTTGAATACGGCGGCCAAAAAATTTACCAGAAGGTTATTGTTAAACAGGTTGGAAACTGGATGGCAACCGCGACCCTTGCGAGCCTTTCCGAAGAAGAACTTTCCGGACTTGTTGAAAAAATTAACCTTGAATAAAATGAAACAAATATAAAAGTTAAGGGAGCGCTTCAAAACGAAGCGCTCCCTTTTTTACGGAACAGCGGGTATAATTGTAAATTTGTAGGGGCGCACCGATGTGCGCCCGGTTTTGTTTTAATTGATTACAACCCCATTTCTTTTGTAACCAAAAGAAACCGGGTTGTTCCTGAAAGAAAAGTTTTTCTATCCCCTGCAGTTTGCTCCCGCGTCAACAAACTCTTGCGGTGCCCAAAATATTCTGCGGCGTACGCCTTGAATATTTTGACCGCGGCGCCAAACCTTGCTCGTTGTTTCGCCCACTGGGCGCGCTTCGTAAGCTTTGCTCCTTATCAAAGGGGACTAAAATGCACCACCGAAAGAACGGTGTTTTCTATTCCGAACCGCCATCGTTCAGGCCGACGGCGGTTTTCATTTTACCTTGTTGGCTCGGTTAAAGCGGAACGTCGATGACGACGTTCCCTACGATAAATCGGCGGGTTTGCTAAACGGGCGGATGATATCCGCCCCTACGGTTGATGCTGTTGGTTTTATTGAAAACGCTGTAGGGGCGACCCTTGCGGTCGCCCGCTATGAAGGAATCCCTCTGTCTTTTCGGTCATAAAGTGACCGAAAATCCACCTTCTTTTAACAAGGGAGGCTACCCTCCGGGTTAAAGGTTATCCCTCATCCGTCAGTTGGTTTTAAATTCTTTTGTTTCCATATCGAAAACCGCTTCAAGGTTCGTGCCGCCTTTTCCGCCGGTTCCGAAGAAACGGAGTTCGCTTTCGGAATATCTCATATCGATGGGACAGATTCCGAAAGGACTTCCGTGTATGGGACATCCGGTATCGTAGCTTTCAAGAAGGTTTCCTTCGGAATCAAGGAATCCGATTTTATAGTTGCAGCTTCCGTTGAAATTATCGTCCCAATAAAAACCGTTTTCATATTCAAAATAAAGAACGATGAAGCTGAAATTATTCGGATCCCTGCGGAAAGTTATGATTCCCCGCTCGCTGTCTGTTTCGGAATCATAGCCAAGGGAGAAATTCTTTCCAAGATCAAATTTAAGTTCGCCGGTTGCAGGGTCGAAAATATGGAGCTTACCGGTGCTGAAAAGGTAAATATCGTTGTTTTTAAGAAAGCCGAAATCACTGCCGCCGCCGTACATTCCGCCAAGCTGGCCGAGATATTTGTGACCGGCGGTTTTGTTATCCCGAACGGAGAAAAGGGAATACATAATATCTCCGCCGCCGTGGCTTCCGAAGGAATGAATGGTATATTTTCCGTCGGGGCTGGTAATAGGCTCAAAACTGTGGCTTAAGCCGTCGATGTTTTTGTCGGTTGGCCGGAATTCAATGTCTGCGGTTCCTTTTTCAAAATCGAAGATAACGTTCATGGCAAAATAGTCGCAGACATAAACGGCAGTTTTTCCGTCCTTCGGAATTTCGAGCCTGGGTTTTGCTTCTTCGATGTTATCGGCGGTTACAAATTCGTCGTTTTTAAAATCCATTTCGCCGATGAGCTTTGTGCTTTTATAGAGCGAAACGCGGTATTTTCCTTCGGAATAATCCTTATCGGACGAACGGTAATAGGTCATCCAAAGCTCATATTCCTCGGAATTGAGAACGATAGGGTCGCTGAAATAAAACTGTTCGCCGCTTTTTGCGTCAACAACGTAATGCGTTCCGATCCTTAAAAGGTAAGTTTTTCCGTCTTTTTCTGTAATCTGCGTATTCCCCGCGGTGAAGGGGAAAATATAATCGTCAAGGCTGGAGTTATAACGGTTTTCGGTGGCGGTTTCGGAAACCAGGTTACCTTCCTTATCAAAAGCCCAGATATATCCTTCGGTTTCATTTGTTGCCTTTTTATCAAGGAAGTTTGCGGCAAGATAAAATTTTTCCGAACCGTTTTCGGCAAAAATCCCGCTTATCCAAAGGTCGCCTTTTTCCGGAAAATCAAGTTCAAGTTCCTTTGCGGAAAAATTTTTTGGATCTATCTCAACAATTTTTTCAAGACCGCAAAAATAAACTTTTTCGTTTTCGGGGTAGCAAAAACCGCCGAAGGGTGCTTTTCTTGAACCGTATTCTTCGGAATGATAATAAATTCCTTTTACGGGAATTTCGATTGTTTCTTCCGTTACGGTTTTTTCAAGAACCAGAACCGCGGAATAATACCAATCGTCAATAAATCTTATGTTTTTAAATTTTATAAGAATTCCGTAATCAAGAAGCCCTTCCTCAAAGGTATTATAGTTTATTTCCTTTCTGTTAATATGGGAATACATATTTTTGCCTTCCTGGTCAAGGCCTTCGTAATAAATTTCGTCCTCGGTTTTTTCGGGGATTTTCTCCGGTTCTTCCGCTTCGGAAACTGAACTTCCGGAAATTTCCTGTTCGCTCTGCGGTTCTTCGGGAACCGGTTTTCCGGCGGCTTCGCAGGAACAAAACGCTAAAACCAGAAGCAAAATCAAAAAGAGCTTTTTCATTTTTTCAAGGCTTCCTTTCAATAATATCCTGGGAGAGATAGCGGAAACTTTCCTTTGAAAGAACAAGGATTTTAAGAGCAAAATATTCGTTTTCGACAAACTCTCCGACTTCCGGGTTATAAAGTTCATAATAAATGGTAAGGATATCGCCGTTTTGCTCAAAACCACAAACCCGGATTTCCGGATAAGCTCCGCCGCGTCCGCCCGGATAATAAATCGTATCCGTTTCCGGGTCGTAGATACTTTTCCTGTCGGAAATAATCATTTCTTTTGTAACGCCGTTAAAATAGCGGTTCAAAAGCTCGGCCATATCGGAAACAGGCCAATAATCGCCATATTCCTGCCAGGGGTCGTGGCCGTTTTCGTAATTATAGATATCTTCAAAAAGCCAGACAAAATCGCTCGAAAGGTCTGAAGCGGAACTGAATTCCTGCGGGCTGACGGTAATTGTAAAAATCGGGTCGATATATTTTTCCTTTAATTCCCGGTGCTTTGCTTCGTTTTCATAAAGGGCAAAATCGCTTATAACCTTATAATAGGATAAATCTCCCCATTCCCAGCCGATTCCGAAATAGCCGCGCTCGTTTATTTCCACAAAATTATGTACGGTTTTTTCGTCTGCTTCAAAATTGCCTTCCCAATCGTAAAGGTAGGCTCCTTCCCGGTAAACAAGGCCGTCCTTTGTGGTAAAATGCTGGTAATAAAGGCGGTATGTGCCGTCAAAATCCGAATAGGAAAAGGAATAAAGATAAAATTCGGCGTATTCGCCCTTTTCGAAGGCTTCCACAAAATTAACCGCCGCAAGGCAATCGGTAACGGGTTCTTTTTCGTAGGTTATTACCGAAGGCTTTTCCATGGCGCTTTTAAAAGCCGGGGAAGAAGAAAGTTCCTCGGTCAAAAATTCCGGATAGAGAATTTCCGGTTTTTCAAAGGAAAAATCTTCCGAAGGGATTTCGATTTTATTTTCTTCTTCCGGAATCGGAACAGATTCCGGTTCTTCCGGCTTGGGAATGTTTTCCTCTTCCTCCGGAAGGGTGCAGTTTTCGCCCGGGTTTGTTTCTTCAAAAACGGGGTCTTCGGGAATCGGTTCTTCCGGAACGCCGCAGGAACAAAGCATTAAAATTGCAAGTAAAACCAGAAGGATTTTTTTCAATTTTTTCACCACCAAAAAGTTATTTATATTCAATAAGGCAATAGCACCTTGCTTCGTCTTTACAAAGCATAATTATCAGATAATTTTCCGTAACGCCCATAATGTACGCTTCAATTTCGTCATCTTTTATCTCAAAATCATAACTGCGCCCGGCGTTTTCCGGTTCGTTATCCAAATCGGTCTTTCTGCTTCCGTTTTCCGCGTCGATATAAACGTCGCCGATTTTTACAAATCTGTCTTTGATGGGATAATCATCAACCAGCATTTCGTTAAAAGAATATGCCCAATCAAAATTTTCGTTTTCAAGGTCATAAACAGCCGTTGCCCAATAAAGACCGTACCGGCTTACGGCGGTAACCGCAACTTTTCTTCCGGAACAGATAAACCGCGGTTTTTCAAACGAACATTCTTCGCCGTTATCGATGATATATGTTTTATCCGTAACGGGTTTTGCGATGGGTTTTATTTTTTCGTCAATAATCGAATTTTTTAAAAGGAGTTCTTCGCTTCCGGTTCCAAAATCAAAAATCCGGATTCCATCGGCGCTTGACCAGATAATTTTATTTCCATGCATGGAATAGCTTCCGGTTTTTGTTTCTATAACATTTTCGGGGAGGAAAATTTCTTCTTTTGCTTCGGGGTCTTTGCTTGAAAGATAAACGATTTTATCTTCCATAAGCACTTTAAAATCGAAGCCTTCTTTTTCATCGGTTTTTGTGAAATTAAAAGCTTTTGTTTCGTTAACATCACCAAGAAAATATCCGTAAAGTTTTTCTCCGGTTAAAGTATCAAAAGCTTCAATTCCGCCTTCAACATAATAAACGATTATTTTATCTTCAAATTCAAGAGCTTCGTAAATGGATTTTCCCTCCGCTTTCAGGACAACAAAATCTCCGCTTACGTAATCTTCAAAGCTTTCCGTTTTTTCCGGAACCGATTCTTCGGAAGAAGAATTTCCGGAATTTTCCGGTTCGCTCTGCGGTTCTTCGGGAATCGGTTCCTCCGAAACGCCGCAGGAACAAAGCGCTAAAGCCAGAAGCAGAATCAAAAGAAGTTTTTTCATAAAAAAACACCGCCTTTTCTGATTTTAATTATACTACCCTTGCTGATATTGTCAATTTTACTCCTATATTAATATAGTGTTCTTTTCGGGCGGTTTTGTTTCGCTTCGATAAAATTTTCTTGTTAAGAACCGTGATATATGTTAAAATGATTTATTATAAAAAAGATTTTTTTCGAAAGGAGTTTTCCTTTAATGACAGATACAATGAAAGTTATAATCGGGGTTTTGCTTCCCTTCCTTGGAACAACCCTTGGCGCCGCGGCGGTTTTCTTTATGAAAGGTGAAATGAACCCCAAGCTCCAGAAAGCGCTTCTTGGCTTTGCTTCCGGAGTTATGGTCGCCGCTTCCGTCTGGTCGCTTATCATGCCGGGAATCGAAATGGCGGAGGCCGCCGGAAAAATTGCCTGGCTTCCTGCGGCGGCTGGTTTCCTTGGGGGAATGTTTTTCCTTCTTCTTCTCGACAGCTTTATTCCCCATCTTCACCTTAATTCGGATAAGCCGGAAGGCCGCAAGACAACCCTTGGAAAATCCTTCATGCTTGTTTTTGCGGTCGCTCTCCACAACCTTCCGGAAGGAATGGCGGTGGGCGTTGTTCTTGCGGCAATGTTAAGCGGCGAAAGCGTTATTACAACCGCCGGCGCCTTTGCCCTTGCAATCGGTATTGCGATCCAGAACTTCCCGGAGGGCGCGATTATCTCCATGCCGCTGGTGGGAACCGGCCTTTCCAAGGCAAAGGCTTTTAAATACGGATTCCTTTCCGGCGTTGTTGAACCCCTTGGCGCGCTTTTGACCCTTCTTCTTGTTTCCTTTATCGAACCTGTTCTTCCCTTTATTCTTTCCTTTGCCGCCGGCGCAATGATTTACGTTGTTGTTGAAGAACTTATTCCGGAATCCCAGGATGGCGACCACAGCAACATCGCCACCATCGGCGTTGCCATTGGTTTTGCGCTTATGATGATTCTTGATATTGCTCTTGGATAAGCTGGTGATTTTATGATAAAGGTTGTTGCCGCCGTTATCGAAAAAGACGGGGAATTTTTGATTTGCAAACGCGGCCCGGGCGGAAACTGCTCCGGGCTTTGGGAATTCCCCGGCGGAAAAATCGAACCCGGCGAAACCCCTTTTGAAGCAATTATCCGGGAAATCCGGGAGGAACTTTGCCTTGAAATCGAACCTTTTTCGGTGCTTTGCGAATATCCCTTCTCCTATCCGGAAAAAGATATTTATTTTTACTTTATCCGCGCGAAAATCCTTTCCGGGGAAATTAAGCTTAACTTCCACGAGGAAGCAAAGTGGATAAAACCGCATGATAAAGCCGTTTTTGAATTTTGCCCCGCAGATATTGAAGCAATTAACAAACTTTAAAGTATTATACGATAAAATATATAACGAGGTTTTTATGATAAATTCCACCCTTTGCTACATCGAAAAAGACAAAAAATATCTGATGCTTCACCGGGTTAAAAAGGAAAACGACGCGAACAAGGATAAATGGATCGGAATCGGCGGAAAGTTCGAGGATAAGGAAAGCCCCGAAGATTGCATCCTTCGCGAAGCAAAGGAGGAAACCGGCCTTACCCTTACGGATTACCGCTACCGTGGAATCGTCACCTTTGTTTCCGATAAATGGGAAACGGAATACATGCACCTTTTTACCGCCACCGGTTTTGAGGGAGAGCTTATTGATTGCGACGAAGGCGACCTTCTTTGGATAAGCCGGGAAGAGCTGGATTCCATTCCCAAATGGGAAGGGGATAAAATTTTTCTTGAGCTTCTTCAAAAAGACGAGCCTTTCTTTTCCCTTAAACTTCGGTACGAAGGGGAAAACCTTAGGGAAGCGGTTCTTAACGGAAAACCGATTTTATAAAAGGAGAAAAAATGTATTTTAAAACCCGCGAAGAGGAAGTTTTCTTCCTTAAAAAACTCTGGACAAAAGAAAAAGTTCCCTGCCCCGTTTGCGGCCACGAATTTCTGGAACATCTCCATAAAAAAGCAAAGAAAAGCGACACCGAATGGAAATGCCCGGCCTGCGGCGAAATTTTCCGCACCATAAATATGCTTATGGAACTTCCGGAGGAATAACCGGTTGACAAAACCGCCGCAAAAAAGTAAAATATACCAAGTGATGTCTCTATAGCTCAGCAGGATAGAGCGTTCGCCTCCTAAGCGAAAGGCCGCGCGTTCGAATCGCGCTAGGGACGCCAGAACAAAAAAAGCCTCTGCCGTTTGGCAGAGGCTTTTTCTTTTGTTCAAAATCATTTTGCGCTTCGTCTTAAAAATTTTGGCCGGAAGATATAGATATAAACGTTCATAATCTGGGTCAGGGCAAAATCATAAACGAAGAAAAGAACGTTCCCGAGGCCGAGCATTATATAGACGGAATATTTTCCGAAATCGCCGAACTCCGTAAGGATATCCGGCATCTGGAAAACAAAGATTATAATCATATACGCAACAACAACGCAGGCGTTGAAAACGATTAACTTAAGAAGGAGCGAAAGGGGTTTGAATTTTATTTTTTCAAGCCAGAATTTTGTAACCGGATAATGCCCGAAGAACATTACGAACATAAGCATTGCTTCCTTATCCGGCGTAAGGATAATCGCAAGGATGGAAACCGCGGCATAAAGGGTAAAGGCCCAGCTTGCGCCGGTTTCCACCGCGACGGTTACCATCAAAAGTCCCGCAAGGCAGGGCATTGCGTAGGTTGCGAAAGGAAAAACGCCGGTCATGAACATCAAAAGGGTGCAAAGCGCCGCAACCATTCCGCAAAGGGCAACTTTTTGGCTTTTCTTTGTCATAAGCGTTCTCCTTTCTTAATAGTTTAAAATCTGCAGGAAAAAGCGGTCCCTGCATCGAAAATTTTTATCAGCAGCCGTTGCCGCAAAGGCAGTCGCCGATGCAGTCCATGCACATCATTGCGGTACAGCAATCGCAGCAATCGCAGGGGCAGCCGTAAAACTGGGTCTGGGTGGTTCTTCCCGGGGAAGAACCATATTGCTGCTGGTAGGCCATGCGCTGGTAAGCGGCGGCATATTCCCTGTTTCCCGGTTCCATCTGGTATGCGCGCTGGAAGCATCTGGAAGCTTCGCCCAGCCAGCCCCTTCTGTAATATATACTTCCTTTTAAGAAATACCATTCCGCGTTTCTGTTATATTCCGGAACGCCGTCCAGAATTTCGTCCGCTTCCGCAATGCGGTTTTGCTGAATAAGCCGGCGGACGTCGGAAAACTGGCTGTTTTGGGAATATCCGCTTCCGTAGTTATTATAGCTTGCGTTTCCGGTACCGTAGGTTCCGTAGCTGTAGCTTCCGGAATTTCCGTAGGAGGTTTTTCCGGCTTTGCGGTCCTTCTGAATCTGGTCATAGGCGGCGTTGATATCCTTCATTTTTTCCGCCGCAATATCCGCAAGGGGGTTGTCAACATATTTATCCGGATGATATTTCCGAACAAGGTCGCGGTAGGCTTTTTTGATTTCTTCATCGGTGGCCGTTTCCGGAACACCGAGGACTTTATATGGATTATCCGTTTTGTTCTCCCCCTTTTTTATTTATTATTCGTTTAACTTCGGCGGTTAAACCAAGACATACAGTATTTTCCACTATTTCCTTATATTTGTCAAGTTCCAAAAGTTCAAGATCGTCCGAAAGTTCCGCCGTTGTCATAAAAAGGACGGATTTTGCTTCCGAAACGGCGCCTTCGCCGCCATAGATAAAAGGATTATAATTCCCTTTTTTAATATCATCCTCAATGTCATCAAGGGCGTCGCAAAGATAGATATATCTTCCGAGAAGATAGCCGAACCTTTCGAGGATACGGTTGTTTTCGCCGTTTCCGCCAAGGGAGATTATCTCCGAAAGGAAATTTGCGGTTGGCTCTGCCGCTTCGTCGGAAAGTGGAGATTTTTTGGCTTCGACCGCCCTTTGCTCCGCAATCATTCTTTTTGCCGCAAGGTCAATTTTTTCCGCTTCGCCCCCAAGCTCAAGGGCCTTTTTTCTTGCGGAAGAAGTGAAGGGCAAAAGCAAAACCGCCCTGAGCCGGTTTAAAAAACCTTTGTCCGAAAGGTCGTCTTTGATTTTATAATAGATAAGGATCATCGCCGCCTTTGCGGCAACGGAAAGGGCTTTGTTTTGGGTGCATCTGCACTGCTTACGGAAAGGGTGGGCAATACAGGAACATTTTTCGAAGGAAGGGCAGGCTTCTTTATCGATGGACATAAAAAACATCGCCATGAACGCAAAATCATAACTTAAAGTCATTCTTGCGAAAAGGCCGTAGCTTCTTCCAAGTTCCTTGCAAAGTCCGCAGTAAACCGCCTTATAATCCTCCGCCTCTCGGATTTTGAGTTCCGGGCGGAAGGGCTTTATATATCCGAACAAAAAATTCCCCCTTTCCCTTTTTCTTTAAATATTTTACACCTTTTTTGAATAAAAGTAATTAATAAAATGTAAAAACTGCGGTAAAAATGGGAAAAATCCGGCGGTTTGTTAAGAAGTTGACAAAACAAATTTTATACAGTATAATTGGTGACAGTAAAAATTGATAAATCAACATCTTGGGGAGGTAAGCTTATGACAGACCGTTTTGAACAGTTTAACCTGGTCGTTTCCGGAATTTACAGAAAGCTCCAGAAAATCGAAAGAGCCGAAATGGTAAAACGCGGATATAAAGGTGCCTTTGCAAAATATCTTGTAACTTTAAGCAGATTTGAGGAAGGTCTTACTTCCACCGAACTTTGTGAAGTTTGCGATAAGGACAAAGCCGCCGTTTCGAGAGTTATTGCGGAAATGGAAGAAAAGGGGCTTATCCAAAGGGAGAAAAAAGCCGTAAGAAGTTACCGTTCCAAAATAACCCTTACGGAAAAAGGAAAGGAAACCGCCGATTTTGTTGCAAAAAGAGCCGAAACGGCCATTTGCGCCGTTTCTGATGAAGCTATGAGCGAAGAAGAGCGGGAAGTTTTTTATAAAACCCTTGATAACATTTATAAAAACCTTCAGAAAATCGGTTCGGAAGGACTTCCTTCCGAGGAATAAAAGCGGAAAACTTAATATTTTTTCATAGTGGATATTAAAAAAAGACAAAGGGCGGAGCAATTTTGCTCCGCCCTTTGCTATGTTATTTTTTCAGGTTCTTTCAATGAATTCTTCGAAAACGCTGTTCCATTTTGCAGGATATTCAAAGAACATAAGATGTCCGCCCATAACGTAGGTTTCGGTCCCAGGGAAGTTTTTGGAATAAAAAGGCTGTGCAACATCCGCCCAATGTTCCGCAATAAACATAAGGCTCGGAAGGTTCTGGCTTACGGAAAGGGCGGTATCATAATAGTTTGAGAAAATCGCACTTGCGAAAAGTTCGCCGCAGATCCAATACGGTGTTTTTCCGGACATATCGAGAAGATAGCTTACTTCCTCTTCGGTCATTTGGTGCTGGATCATGGTGCCTTCGGCATATTCCCTGAAAAATTCGCGGGTGCCTTCCGGTGTTATAAGGACCCGGCTTGCAACTTCGGAAAGTTCCTCGATGGTACCTTCGGTCCACCAGTTGGGGTCCGGGTGAAGCGGAAGCGGCGACATATCTATGGTAACGGCGGCCCTGAGCTTTTCGGTTCCGAACTGTTCGATATAGGACCATGTATCAAGGTTGCCGGTGCTCCAGCCAACAAGAATAACTTTTTCAAGGCCGAGGGCATTGATAAACGCCGCAAGGTCCTTTCCATGGGTTACGTAGTTGTTGCCGGAAGTTCCTTTTGTGGAAAGGCCCTGGCCTCTTGGGTCGATGGCGATGGCACGGTATTTTTGGGAAAAATATTCCACCTGCGCTTTAAAAATATCTCCGGAGAAGGTAAGACCGGGAATAAAGATAATGGGGTCGCCTTCACCTTTTTCGATATAATGGATTTCCACGTTGGTATCAACGGTAAGATATTTGCTTTGTAAAAAATCTTTTGCCATTTTGGTTTTACCTCCTGAAAAAATTTTATTATGTTCAATTGAAAATGGTTTTACTTTTAAAGAAGCAAAACTTTATTTTTCAACTGAATTATAGCATCGGCGAAAGTTCTTTTCAACGCAAAATTGTAGAAAAATGCTACAATTGACAGAGCGGTTTTTAAAGAATATAATATTCTTCGGTTTGAATTTTAAAGAGAAATTGGAGGCGTTTTTTTGGCTTCAGAAACTTCGGCAAAGCGAATTGACATGACAACCGGTCACATCTGGAAATGCATGATAAGCTTTGCCATTCCGGTTTTTATCGGTCACCTTTTTCAGCAGCTTTATAACACCGCCGACTCCATAATTGTCGGAAACTTTGTCGGTAAGGAAGCGCTTGCGGCGGTTGCAAGCAGCGGAAACCTTATATTTATGATGACCGGATTTTTTATGGGTCTTTGCATGGGCGCCGGCGTAATTATAAGCCGCTACCTTGGCGCAAGGGAATATGAAAAAATGCAAAAGGCGATCCACACCGCCGTTGCCTTTGCGCTTTGCTGCGGAATTACCCTTTCCGTTCTTGGTCTTTGGCTTGCGCCAAAGCTCCTTATCCTTATGAAAACTCCGGAAAACGTTCTTCCCCTTTCCACAACATATTTCCGGATCTATTTTTTCGGAAGCTTTTTCAGCCTTACCTATAACGTTTGCGCCGGAATTTTGCAGGCGGTTGGCGATTCCAAAAACCCTCTTCGCTTTCTGATAATCGCTTCGATAACAAACATTGTTCTTGACCTTGTTTTTGTCGGAGCTCTTAAGCTGGGCGTTGCCGGCGCCGCCATTGCAACGGTAATAAGCCAGATGCTTTCCGCCGCCATGTGTTTCAGAAAGCTTCTTAAAAGCGAAGGATATTATCAGCTCCACCCAAGCAAAATCCGCTTTGATTTTGACCGCCTTAAAGAAATTCTCCACCAGGGAATTCCTTCCGGTATCAACAACTCGATTATTTCCATTGCGAACGTTGTTGTTCAGTCCAACATAAACGCCTTCGGCGACGACGCCATGGCAGGATGCGGTTCCTATTCAAAAATCGAAGGATTTATCTTTATTCCGATAATGTCTTTTACAATGGCGATAACAACTTTTATCGGTCAGAACCTTGGCGCAGGAAACCACGAACGCGCCCTTAAAGGTTCCCGGTTCGGAATTTTCGGTGCAATGGCTTCCGC
Organism: Oscillospiraceae bacterium; assembly: GCA_017521825.1. Taxonomy (GTDB): domain Bacteria; phylum Bacillota; class Clostridia; order Oscillospirales; family Ruminococcaceae; genus UMGS1668. The sequence goes on along the minus strand of JAFXBK010000018.1, from coordinate 30,726 downwards.
GGAAATTCTCGGCGCGATTCTCTGGGTTATCTGCCCATGGGTAATTCCGCTTTTCAACGACGACCCGGCGGTTGTGGCCATCGGCGTAAACCAGATGAGGACGGAATCCGTTTTCTTCTTCCTTCTTGCGTTTGCACATTCCGTTTCGGCGGTTATGCGCGGTGCCGGAAGGGCGAAAATGCCCATGTACACAATGCTCCTTTGCTGGTGCATAATCCGCGTTACCTATATAACCGTTGCGGTAAAATTCTTCCCGGTTATCGAAACCGTTTACTGGGCATATCCCCTTACCTGGGCGCTGAGCTGCATAATTTTCCTTATCTATTACCTCAAAGGCGACTGGCTTCACACATTCGATTACAGATAAAAAAACACCGGCGGTCAACCGCCGGTGTTTTTTAAAGGAATTATTCAGTTTTAAGGGCAAGGGTTGTACCTCATCCGTCAGCCTGCGGCTGACACCTTCACCCAAGGGAAGGCTTTTTCGGAACGTCGGGGACGACGTTCCCTACGGTGGTGCGGCAGTTTTGAAAAAAGGGCGGATAATATCCACCCCTACAGTTGGAATGGCGGGTTTTATTAAAAACAGAGTAGGGCGGGAGCTTGCTCCCGCCGCTTTTGTTTTATCAAAACGCCGTAGGGGCGCACCTAGTGTGCGCCCGTTTTGAAGGAATCCCTCCGTCTTTTCGGTCACAAGGTGACCGAAAATCCACCTCCTTTTGACAAGGGAGGCTGGCCCTCCGGGTTATTTGTTATCCCTCATCCGTCATTTGCTATGCAAATGACACCTTCCCCTCTGGGAAGGCTTTTTCGGAACGTCGGGGACGACGTTCCCTACGGTGGTTTTTGTTTTATTAAAACGCTGTAGGGGCGCACCTATGTGTGCGCCCGTTTTGAAGGAATCCCTCCGTCTTTTCGGTCACAAGGTGACCGAAAATCCACCTCCCTTTGACAAGGGAGGCTTGCCCTTCGGGTTATTTGTTATCCCTCATCCGTCATTTGCTATGCAAAAGCCACCTTCCCCCGAGGGAAGGCTTTTTCGGAACGTCGCGGACGACATTCCCTACGGTGGTTTTTGCTATACGGGCGGATAATATCCGCCCCTACGGTTGTGCTGTTGGTTTATTAAAAACAGTATAGGACGGTTATATATCAGAACCTTAAAGTCCTTCGTCCTCGACGAATTTATAAAAAGCTGCTTCCGCCGCTTTGTCCTCGTCGCGGATGGTTCCTACCGGCGCAGTATAAACCATATATTCCTCTTCGCCGTCAATGCCGAAAATCTTGTTGCATTCGTCGTGAGAGAATGCGCCGATTCCGCAGGTTCCGAGGCCAAGAGCCGTTACGCCGAGATAAAGGTTCTGGCAAAGGTGACCCGCATCAAGAAGAGCGACCCGGTGGGAATGGGTTCCGTAGCGCCATTCGGCGCGATAGGCAACCATTGTCCAATAGAAAACGACGTTGGCTTTTTCCGCCCATTTTTGTCCGCAAAGGGTTTCGCAGATTGCGCCTTCGATGTCTTCCGGTTTTCCAAGAAATTCGACCGCGTGTTCCATGGGAAGATAGTGGTAGATTCCCGGTTCAAGGCCTTCGATTTTTCTTACCATAAGATAGGTTTCAAATTCGTGCCTTGCGCCGCCGCAGGGAACGGTTCTTATTGTTGCGTAGCTTTTTCCGCGGATGCTTTTGATTCCCTGGGTTGCCCAAAGAAGGAAGGAAAGTTCCGAAAGGCTCATTTTTTCTTCGGTATAAACCCTTGCGCTTCTTCTGTCGCGGATAAGGGAGATTACGTCGTTTTTAAGTTCCAGCCCGGAAAAATCCAGAGAAAGGGCGGTTTTTTCGGAATCTTCGGCCATGGGTGCTTTGCAAAGAGGCGGCTGGGGAAGGCGAAGCTGTTGGTCGGAAGGGTTAAAATCGCTGTCGGCCGTAAGGTCATCGTCATGGTAGCCGTGCATAAACCTTCTGCCCTTTTCCGTAAGTTCCTTTTTAAGTTTTTCGTCAATCATCTCAGGAAAACCTCCCTTTTAAAAACGGTTTTATTTGTAACCTTCCGGGTTTTTGCTTTGCCAGTTCCAGGAATCCCGGCACATTTCAGAAAGGCCGAGTTCCACTTTCCAGCCAAGGATTTTTTCCGCTTTTTCGGCGTTGGCATAACATTCGGCAATATCGCCGGGTCTTCTTGGGGCGATTTTATAGCCGACTTCGTGACCGCAGGCTTCTGAATATGCTTTTACCATTTCGAGAACGCTTATGCCCTTTCCTGTTCCAAGGTTGAAAATTTCGTTTCCTTTCTTTTCAAGGACATATTTTACCGCCGCAACATGCCCTTTGGCAAGGTCGGTAACGTGGATATAATCACGAACTCCGGTGCCGTCCGGGGTTGGATAATCGTTTCCGTAAACGCTGAGGAAAGGAAGCGTTCCCACGGCGACCCTTGCGATATAGGGCATAAGGTTATTGGGAACGTCCTTCGGGTCCTCACCGATAAGTCCGCTTTCGTGGGCACCCACGGGGTTGAAATAGCGGAGAAGAACCGAGGAAAAATCTCCGTTTGCCTTTGCGTAATCGGTGATAATCTGTTCAATAAAAAGTTTTGTCCAGCCGTAGGGGTTGGTGCAGGGGCCGGTTTTTGCTTCTTCGTCAAAGGGAAGTTTTGCGCGATTTCCGTAAACGGTTGCTGAAGAACTGAAAACAAGGTTTTTACAGCCGAATTCCGCCATGACCTCCATAAGCGAAAGGGTGGAATCGATGTTGTTGCGATAATAGGAGAGGGGAATGCTTACGGATTCGCCCACCGCTTTATATCCGGCAAAATGGATAACCGCGCCGATTTCGTTTTCCTCAAAAACCCGGCGAAGGGCGGTTTTATCCGCAACGTCGATTTCATAAAGCGGAAAGCGTTTTCCGGTTATGGTTTCAAGCCTTTCCAGAACGATTGGGCTGCTGTTGGAAAAATTATCCGCAATAACAACCTCGAATCCCGCCGCGTCAAGTTCCACCGCGGTATGGGAACCGATATATCCGGCGCCGCCGGTAAGAAGGATCTTCATATTTCATCTTCCTTTTTTAAAAGTATGTCGCTTCATCAACATTATATCCTTACGAAGTACATTAATCAAGTGAAGGCGGAAAAGAATATCCGGGGAGTTTGCGGCATTTTTCCGTTCCGAAAAAAAAACGGTAAAAACCTTAATTTTCCACCCTTCCGGTTTTTGCCGAAGGCAAAAACCACCTTCTCTGATAGGGGAGGCTGTTCGGAAAAAATTTTTTAAAAACCATGCAACAAAAAGCCTCTTTTTGCGTCACTATTGTTATAGGACGGTAAAAAAGGAGGATTTTTCCAATGAAAAAACTTTGTTTGATTTTGGCGATGATTCTTGCGCTTTGCGGCTGTTTTGCCGAAGAAGCGGAAATTTTGAATTCAAAGCCGGAAATTCCTCCGCTTGTTCCCGGAAGCGGATATCAGAGTATGCCGCAGAAGATTTTTCTTCCGATTATAAATTTCAGGGAAAACGAACTTAATCTTCCGGATTCCGCGGAAGTTTTCGGAACCCGGACGGAAATTCCGCTTGTTCTTCCGGAAAACGCCGGAGAAGGGGATTCCCGCCTTGTTCCGGTTACATTATGGCCGGAACTTGTTGCGGAGATCCAGAAGGATTATCCGGATTTTGATCCAGGAAACCCCGGCTGGAAGGCTTTTTATAATCCCGTTGCCATGTACGGAAGCTTTGGAATTCTTAAAATAAATTACTACATCGACGATAACATAATCACCGACAAAGCGATTACCGGAACCGCCGAAAACGGGGTTATAATCCGGCTTAATTACACCAACGTGGATTTTGAAGCAAAAGAGGATCTTATACGAAAAAAGGCGGAAAACTTCCTTGAAACAACCACCCAGGCAAAGAGGATTTTTGAGGAAGGCGAAGAATTTTTAAGTGAGGAAACCATGTTCCATTATTACTATCCCCTTGAAAAACTTGTTTACGTTTACCAGCTTTATTTCACTTATGGACACGAAGGCGAGAAGGTTGTTAACAACGATTGGGGTTATCAATGTTTTGTTGAATAAAAAATAAAAGCCTCCCAGGTTCTTTGTGGCGGAACGCCGCAGACGGCGTTCCCTACGGTAAAATTGTGAACGGGCGGATGATATCCGCCCCTACGGTTGGCGCAGAGGGTTTTATTAAAAATTGTGTAGGGGCGCACCTATGTGTGCGCCCGTTGTAAATGGAAGATAAAAAATGCGGGAGCAGCGCTCCCGCATTTTTTTACAGTTCAAAATTCTTTTCGTAGGCAGCGATGACCGCTTCGGTAACGGCGGAACGGAATCCGCCTTTTTCAAGGGCGCGGACACCCTGGATTGTTGTTCCGCCGGGGGAACAGACTTCGTCTTTAAGCTGGCCCGGGTGCCTTTTGCTTTCAAGAATAAGCTTTGCGGAACCTGCTACCATCTGCGCCGCAAATTCCATGGCCTGGGCTCTCGGAAGTCCGCAGGCAACGCCGCCATCCGCCAGCGCTTCCACAAAAAGATCCACAAAGGCGGGGCCGCATCCGGCAACGGAAGCGCCCGCATCCATAAGTTTTTCCGGAAGGGGAGAAAATCTTCCGGCTTCTTTCATGGAATCGAGGAAGAAGGAAACTTCATCTTCGGAAACTTCGGCGCTCGGTGCATAGAGAATCATTCCTTCGCCGATGGCGGCAGGGGTGTTCGGCATTATCCGGACAACCGGATAGTTTCCGCCGGCGGCTTCGCAAATTCTTTCGCAGGTAAAGGCCGCGAGCATCGAAACAAGCACGAATCTATCCTTGCGGTTTTTGAGCACGGGAGCAATTTCCTCCATAAGTTCTTTGAGCATCTGGGGCTTTACACCGAGAAAAATATAGTCCGCTTCGGCGGCAACGGTTTTGTTATCGCAAACTTTTCCGCCGGTTTTTTCCGCAAGAGCATCAGCTTTTTCGGATATTTTATCCGCGAGCATGATTTTGTTTTCGCTGTTTGATTTTGCGGCAGCAAGAATAAGGGCGCCGCCCATATTCCCGGTTCCGATGAACCCGAGTTTTTTCATTTTTTATTCCACCCTTCCGTCATTGCTTCGCAATGCCACCTCCCCTGATAGGGGAGGCTTATAAATTCATTATAAACCTTTGTTCCAAGCCTTGCAATATCCTTGTTTTTGATATATAGTTTAAATATAAAAAACAGCAGGGAGGACAAAAAACAATGAAAACACCCGGACTTATCGACCTTCACCTTCATCTTGACGGTTCCCTTTCCGTAAAATCCGTAAAGGAACTTGCGGCTTTGCAGAACATCGAAATTCCCGAGGACGAAAATGAACTTCTTAAACTTCTCCGAATCAACGATGACTGCAAGGACCTTACCGAATATCTTGAAAAATTCGCCTTCCCGGGAAAGCTTCTTCAGACCAAGGAGGCAGTTGCCCTTTCCGTCTATAACCTTCAGGAAGAGCTTAAGGAACAGGGACTTATCCATGCGGAAATCCGCTTTGCGCCCCAGCTCCATACCAAAAAAGGTCTTTCCCAGACCGAGGTTGTTGAAGCGGCCATTGAAGGCCTTAACAGAAGCGATTTTTCCGCCGGACTTATCCTTTGCTGCATGCGCGGAAACGATAACCACGAAGAAAACATCGAAACCGTAAAAGTTGCGAAGGAATTCCTTGGAAAAGGCGTTGTTTCCGTTGATATTGCCGGTGCGGAAGCGCTTTTCCCCACCGAAAACTTCGGCGACCTTTTTGCTCTTGCTAAAGAACTTGGTGTTCCCTATACTATTCACGCAGGCGAAGCTGACGGCCCGAAAAGCGTTTATAAAGCCCTTGAATACGGCACAAAACGCCTTGGCCACGGCGTTCGCAGTCTTGAGGACCCGGCGCTTGTGGAAATCCTTGTTAAAGAGGGAATTACCCTTGAACTTTGCCCCACCAGCAACATCCACACCTGCATGTTCCCTTCCATTGAAGAATACCCGCTCCGCAAACTTATGGAAGCCGGCGTCAAAGTCACCATCAACACCGACAACATGACCGTTTCCAACATCAATCTTGCAAAAGAATTCGGAAAACTTATCGCCGCTTTTGATCTTACCGACGAGGAAATCAAAGGCTTTGCGAAAAACTCCGTAAACGCCTGCTTTGCGGACGAGGAAACGAAAAAAGTTCTTCTTGAAAAAATCGAAGCGGCGGAATAATTTTTCGGCCGCATAAAGAGTTTTAGTTTTTTCGCTTATTTCGGAGGATTTATGAAAAAGGTAAGAATAACAGCCATACGAAAAACAAGCTATCCGGATCTGATAGAAAAATATGAAAATCCTATAGAGCATGCCTGCGACGTTAAGGAAGGGCAGGTCTGGATTGCCGAAGGCTGGGAAAAGCCGAAGGGCTTTTGTGACAGCGCATGGGAAAGCATTTCCGCTTTTGTTATGACTTTGGCCCACGGAGGCGAAAACTTCTATGACGGCTGGATGAAGAACCCCAAAACGGCCATGATAAGCTGTAACGACGGATTCCGCCCGGTGAGTTTTTATCTTGAAGCATTGGACGAGGACGCCAACGCAGATTCGGACACGGAAAAAACTGAATAAAAACGAACAGCCGCCTTTCATAAAAGCGGCTGTTTTTTACATATTCAGTTCAAAATTTCCGCCTTCGAAAACAATATCGTTTCCTGCGGAATCCTTATAAAAAGAAACTTTTTCCGTTCCGATAAGTTCAAAGCCAAGGGATTTTAAAAGCGCAACCGAAGGCTTGTTTTCAAGGGCTGTTCCGGCGGTGATTTTTTTAATTCCAAGGGACGAAAGATATTCAAAAAGGGCGGCAAAACTTTCCTTTGCGAAGCCTTTTCCGTGGAAAGCGGAATGGAAGCAATATCCGGTTTCGTAACCGTTTTCCCTTTTGTTGAAGGCGATATAGCCGATAACCGTTTCGCCGAGGCAAACCGCAAAAAACATATGCTCGGTGCCTTCGGCGGTTTTTGCCCAACGGGAAATTCTTTCGGCAACTTCTTCATCTTTTGTGGAATGGGGCATGTCATATTTTGAAAATTCCGAGGAATTAAAATCTTCCCAGATATTTTTTATGGATTCCCGGTCGTTTTCCGAAACCCGCCTTATGATAAGTCTTTCTGTTTTTATGGGCATTGTTTTGCTCCCTTCGGATAAAATCGTATATCAGAATTATACTTTGACAGCAAACGAAAATCAAGCTATACTGTTTTTCAGAAAAAACGATTGGAGAAAACCTTATGATTAAAATCCTTTTTGTCTGCCACGGCAACATCTGCAGAAGCCCCATGGCGGAATTTGTTATGAAAGACCTGCTCTCCAAAAACGGCAGGGAATTTGAATTCGAAATTTCCTCCGCCGCAACCAGCACCGAAGAAATTTGGAACGGAATCGGAAACCCGGTCTATCCCCCGGCGAAAAAGCTTCTTGCCAAAAAAGGCATAAACTGCGACGGAAAGCGCGCAAGGCAGATGACCCGCTCCGATTACGATTATTACGATTTACTCATCGGAATGGATAACTGGAACATCCGCAACATGCTCCGGATAACCGGCGGCGACCCGGACGGAAAAATAAAAATGCTTCTGGATTTCACAAACCGCCCCGGCGAAGTTGCCGACCCATGGTACAGCGGAGATTTTGAAACAACCTATCGGGACGTTCTTGAAGGATGCGAAGGAATCCTTAATAGCCTTCCCCTTGAGGGGAAGGTGGCACGCCACAAAGCATAAAAGCGTGCCGGATGAGGTGTTCATCCGCAAAACGCCGTTTTGAAACTGGCGGATAATATCTGCCCCTACTTGAAATCCGCTTTCCAAAGTGCTATATTTAAAACATAAAATATGAAAAGGGTGAAAAGATGCGCAAATAATCCGTTTTTGAAGTAAGAATAAAAACCGAAAAACCTTCGGCGGCTTCCGCAAAAATTGCGGCGGCTTTGTTCCTTACGGAAAAACGCAGATTATTTGACGTAAAAGCCCTTTTTATCAAAAAACGAGCTTTTGTTGGTCTGCGTTCGCTTTGCCGAAGGCAGACCTTTTTTGTTTCCCGAAAAAAGGAGGGAATTTATGCTCCAGATTAAAAATCTTTCCATGAACCACACAAAGGATTCCCACGTTCTTTCCGAAAACCTTTCCTTCGTTCTTAACGAAGGGGACAAGGCCGCAATTATCGGTGAGGAAGGAAACGGAAAATCCACCCTTTTAAAACTTATCTATGACCCGGAACTTGCCGAAAATTATATCGAATATTCCGGCGAAATTATCCGCGGCGGCGCGGTTTTCGGCTACCTTGCCCAGGAGATTTCCGATTTTGAAAAAGAACTTTCCGTTTTGGAATTTTGCGAAAAGGCCGGTTTTTCGGAACTTCTGCCCTATGAAGTTTCCGAAATTGCTTCCCAGGTTGGAATAGAGCCGGAAATTTTTGATTCCGAAAGGAAGATGAAAACCCTTTCCGGCGGCGAAAAAGTAAAAGTAAGGATGGCGGCGGTTCTTGCAAGGCGCCCGGATATTCTTCTTCTTGATGAGCCTTCCAACGATATTGATATCGAAACTCTTGAATGGCTGGAAAATTTTATAAACTACTGCGGGCTTTCGGTACTTTTTATAAGCCACGACGAAACCCTTTTGGAACGCACCGCGGATATGATAATCCACATGGAACAGCTTCGCAGAAAAACAAGGGCAAGATGCACCGTTTCCAAAACCGATTATAAAACCTACGTTACCGAACGCCTTTCCGGTTTTGAAAAACAGGAACAGATGGCAAAAAGCGAAAAGCGGGATTTTGACAAAAAAATGGAACGCTACCGCCAGATTTACCAGAAAGTTGACCACCAGCAGGAAAACATTTCCCGGGGGGATCCCCACGGCGGCGCGCTTTTGAAGAAAAAGATGCATTCCGTTAAGGCCATGGGAAAACGCTTTGAAAAGGAAAAAGAAAACCTTACCCAGATGCCGGAAAGCGAAGACGCGATTTTTCTCCGCTTCGGCGAAGAAGCAAAAGTTCCAAGCGGAAAAAGGGTTCTTTCCCTTGAAATTCCGGAGCTTTTTGCCGGGGAAAAGCGCCTTTGCGGCGAAATCCGACTTGAAATTTCCGGCGGGGAAAAAATCTGCATAATCGGTAAAAACGGCGCAGGAAAAACCACTCTTCTTCGGAAAATTGCGGAGGAGCTCCTTTCCCGGAAGGACATAAAAGCGGCGTATATGCCGCAAAATTACGAGGAAGGTTTTGACCTTTCCCAAAGCCCCATCGAACTTCTGGCGGAAGGCGGAACGAAGGAAGAACGCACCAGAATCCGCACCTATCTCGGAAGCATTAAATTCACGGCGGAGGAAATGAGCCACCCGGCAAAGGAACTTTCCGGCGGACAGAAGGCAAAACTTTTCTTTGCGAAAATGGCGCTTTCGGATTACAACGTGCTTATTCTTGACGAACCCACACGAAACCTTTCGCCGCTTTCCAACCCCATGATAAGGGAAGTTCTGAAAAACTTCGGCGGGGTGATAATCAGCGTTTCCCACGACAGAAAATACATTGCGGAAGTTTGCGAAAAAGTTTTTGAAATGGACGAAAACGGGCTTAAAAGGGTTTACCCGGAATTTTGATTTGGGGGATTATATATGAAAAAATTTGGCGTTCTTATATATCCGGATTTTTCGCTCCAGGAAATAACCTGCCTTACTTCCGCGCTTTCGGTCTGGTTCGGAGAAAAAATCGATTTTATCGCAACGGAAAACAAGGAATATAAAAGCGAGGAAGGGCTTTTTGTTTTTCCGACGAAAACCACCGGAGAAATAAAAATAACCGATTACGATTGCCTTATTCTTCCGGGGACGATAAACCCGCTTCCGGCGCTTTTTGACGAAAAGCTGATTGATTTTTTAAAAAGCGGGGCAGAAACCGACGTTGTTTTTGCGGCGATTTCTTCCGCGCCTTTGCTTCTTGCAAAATCGGGAGTTCTTGAAGGCAAAAAGTTCACCGCGGGATTTTTTATGCAAATGGCGGAAGTTTTTCCGTTTATCGAAAAGGAAAATTTTGTCCACAAGGGCGTTGTTTCCGAAGGAAACGTTATAACCGGAATAGGAATGTTCTTCCGGGAATTTTCCGAAGCGGTTCTGCGCCGTTTCGGATATGATATCGGAGAAAATTTTATGCGCGATGAACCAAAGGATTTTTCCGAGGAAGAGCTGACTTTTTACTGGTCGGAAGAGGAATACGCGGAATTTTTGGAGGAACTTCGGGAGTATCAATAGAAAAAAAGGCTAATGCGAAAACGGGCGGATGATATCCGCCCCTACGGTTGGAATGATTGGTTTATTAGAACAATGTAGGGGCGCACCTATGTGTGCGCCCGTTTGGAAGGAATCCCTCCGTCTTTTTGTTTGCAAAGCAAACAAAAATCCACCTCCCCACGAGGGAAGGCTTTTTTCCACCCTTCCGTCTGCTTCGCAGACACCTCCCCTAATAGGGGAGGCTAAAAAGGAAAAGCACCCTTGCGGGTGCTTTTTTGTTTTTTTATAAAAGTTTGTCGATTTCGGTTTTTATCTGTTCAAAAACTTCCTCAATGGTGCCAGTGGAATCGATTATGGCGATGTTATCGCGGCCTTTAAGCATTTCGAAGGCGATTCCGTAGCGGCGGCGGGTTTCGGCAATCATTGCGGCGTTTTCCTCATAAATTTCAAAATGGGTCCTGCCGGCGCGGATATGTTCGTGGCATTTTTCCGGATCCATATCCAGGAAAATGCAGATATCCGGCTTTGTGATGAACGGGCAGTTAAGGTTCATATTTGCGACCCAATCAATTGCGCCATCAACGCCCTGGTAGGCAAGGGAAGAATAATAATAGCGGTCGCAGACAACGTCCGTTCCCTCGTTAAGATGCTTGATTATTCCGTTTTTCGGGCTTACGTTGTGGGAAACTCTGTCCGCGGCAAACATTGCCGCAAGTTCCTCCCGGGTTCTGGGATGTTCGCCGCCAAGGCCATCGCGGACCATTCCGCCAAGGCCGGTGGCGGTGGGTTCCGCCGTATGGTGGATAGTTCTTCCTTTGCTGCGGAGATATTCCGCAAGGAGATTTGCCTGGGTTGTTTTTCCGCTTCCGTCAACACCCTCTATTACGATAAAAAGTCCGCGTTTGTTTTCCAAAATCAAAGCGCTCCCTTCAAGGTTTTCTGAAAATAATTATACCCATTGGGCGCAATATTGTCAAACGAGTTTTTCTTTTCAAAAAAGGGTTTTTGTGGTATTATAAAAACAGAAAAACAGTTTCCACCCTTTCGTCATTTCCTTCGGAAATGCCACCTCCCCTGATAGGGGAGGCAAATTGAAAAGGAGGTTTTATAAGTGGAAGATTTTTTTGAACCGAGCCTTTTTTCAAAACCTTTTTTAAGCGCGGTGGTTGTTGCCGCCGGAAGTTCCGTAAGAATGGGCGGAAAAGACAAGATTTTTTTGCCCGTTTCCGGAATTCCGGTTGTGGCAAGAAGCCTTCTTGCCTATGAAAACTGCGGCGACGTTTCGGAAATTGTTGTTGTAACAAAAGAAAGCTCCATTGAGGAAATCAAAAAACTTGCGGAAGAATATAAAATTTCCAAGCTTAAAACCGTTGTTTCCGGCGGCGCGACCCGGGCGGAATCCGTTAAAAACGGAGTTCTTGCCGCTTCCGCCGAAACGGATTTTGTGGCCATTCACGATGGCGCAAGGCCGCTTATCCTTCCGGAGGACATCAGCAGATGCGCCCGGGACGCTTTTCGCTGCGGCGGCGCGGTTCTTGCTGTTCCGGTAACGGACACCATAAAATACGGCAAAAAGAACGGTTTTGTGGAATATACTCCCGCCCGGGAAAAACTTTTTGCCGCCCAGACTCCCCAGATTTTTGACATCAGGATCTACAAAGCCGCCATGGAAAGAGCCTTCCGGGAGCTTTCCGACTGGACGGACGACAGCAGGATTTTTGAAAACGACGCAAGAAAAGTTTTTCTTACCCCGGGAAAACGGTACAACATAAAAATCACCTCGCCGGAGGATATTCTTATTGCGGAAGCGCTTTTGAAAGGAAGGGATTCTGAATGATCCGGATCGGTCACGGATATGACGTTCACAAACTTGTTGAAGGGCGCCGCCTTATTCTCGGCGGAGTTGAGATTCCTTATGAAAAGGGGCTTCTTGGACATTCGGACGCGGACGTTCTTGCTCATGCGGTTGCGGATGCGCTTCTGGGCGCGCTTTCCCTTCCGGATATAGGAAGGCGTTTTCCGGACAAGGACCCGAAATATAAGGACGCTGACAGCATTCTTTTGCTTAAAGATGTTTACTCCGAGATTTTGAGCACGGGATATTTCGTTTGTAATCTTGACTGCACTGTTATTGCCGAAAGGCCGATGCTCAAGCCGTTTATTGAACGGATGAGAGAGGTTTTGGCAAACGCTTTGAGCACGGATATTGCAAACGTGAACATCAAGGCGACCACAGAAGAAGGCCTTGGCCTTCGGGGCGAAGGCATTGGTGCTCACGTGGTGGTTCTTTTGGAAAAATAAGTTTTGCGGGCGCATTCCGGTGCGCCCGTTTTTTATTGGTTAGGGTTGGTTTATTTCGGAACAACATAGGGGCGACCCTTGCGGTCGCCCCTTATGAAAGAATCCCTCCGTCATCGCTACGCGATGCCACCTCCCTTTAGGCAAGGGAGGCTTGCCCTCCGGGTTCTTGGTTATCCCTCATTTGTCATCTTTGGTGTCACCTTCGCAAAAGGGAAGGCTTTTTTCCACCCTTCCGTCTGCTTCGCAGACACCTCCCCTAATAGGGGAGGCTTTTATTGTTCCCTACTGCAGATTTGGCGGTCTGCAACCGGGCGGATGATATCCGCCCCTACTTGACTGTTGGTTTTATTAAAACGTCGTAGGGGCGACCCTTGCGGTCGCCCGCTATGAAGGAATCCCTCCGTCATCGCTACGCGATGCCACCTCCCTTTAGGCAAGGGAGGCTTGCCCTCCGGGTTATTTGTTAAGCGGAACGCGGCTGTTTTAAAAAATTTTTTAACAAATTCTTAATTTTATTTCCCTGCATCTTGCTATGAATTTGCACTTGTGCTATAATTAATTGCTTAAATAATATTTATTATATTAATAAAGGGTTTTAACGCTATGATGATTTCCACAAAAGGCCGTTACGGCCTCAGGCTTATGCTCGACCTTGCAACAGAAGGCGGCGAAAGACCTGTTCCGGTTAAAGAAATTGCAAAACGCCAAAACATAAGTGAAAAATATCTTGAACAGATTATAAGCCCGCTTTCCAAGGCCGGACTTGTTAAAAGTATCCGCGGCGCCCAGGGCGGATATATCCTTGCCCGCCCGGCTTCGGAAATTACCGCAGGAGATATCCTTAGGGCGGCGGAAGGCACCATTGCCCCGGTGGAATGCTGCGAAAGCGGATGCGACCGTTCCGACGGTTGCGTGACCTTCGGGCTTTATAAAAAGATCCAGGACGCGGTCGATGCGGTTGTGGATTCCACAACCCTTGCGGATATGCTCGCGGACGCGGGAATTTCCCTTTGATAAGCCAGATTTTACAGTTTCTTCACATTTGTTCCATTGCTTTTGAACCATACAGCAAGTATAATAACTATATAGACGACAAAAACGATTTCACCGCTCGAAAGGAGAGCTTTTATTAATGAACTTCAGCTTCAACTTTTTTAATCAGGATATCGGCATTGACCTTGGTACCGCAAACACCCTTATCTTTTCCAAGGGAAAAGGCATAATCATGCGCGAACCTTCCGTTGTTGCGGTTGACACCCGCACCGACACCGTACGTTACGTCGGCCAGGAAGCAAAAGACGTTATCGGCCGTACCCCCGGTTCCATTGTTGCCGTAAGACCGCTTAAAGACGGCGTTATTGCCGACTTTGACATTGCGGCTTCCATGCTCCAGATCTTTATCAAAAAGATTTTCAATAACTCCATTTTTGCAAGACCCCGCTGTGTTATCTGCATCCCTTCCGGCGTTACCGAAGTTGAACGCAGAGCTGTCCGCGAAGCGGCCATGAAAGCCGGCGCACGCCAGGTACATATTATCGAAGAACCCATGGCCGCGGCCATCGGCGCAGGTCTTCCCGTTGCGGAAGCTTGCGGAAGCATGGTTGTTGATATCGGCGGCGGCACTTCCGAAGTTGCGGTTATTTCCCTCGGCGGTATCGTAGCTTCCAAATCCGTCCGCGTAGGCGGTGACGAATTTGACGCCGCAATCATTTCCTACATCAAGAGAAAATATAACCTTCTTATCGGTGAACGCTCCGCCGAAGCCATCAAAATGGCCATCGGTTCCGCATTCCCCTTCGAAGAAGAACTTGAAATGGAAATCAAGGGACGCAACCTTGTTGACGGCCTTCCGAAAAACATGTTCATCACCAGCGAAGAAATCCGCGACGCACTTTCCGACCCGCTTTCTTCCATTATGGACGCGATTAAATCCACCCTTGAACGCACCCCGCCGGAACTTTCCGCGGATATTATCGACCACGGCATTACCCTTACCGGCGGCGGCAGCCTTCTTCATAACATTGACAAACTTATTTCCAAGGAAACCGGCATGCCCGTTTTCATTGCGGAAAACGCCCTTGATTGCGTCGCCGCAGGCGCCGGCGAAGTTCTTGACAACATTGACCTTCTCCGCGAAGTTGTTTCCGACAGCGAACGCCGCCTTGGTTAATATTTTCCATTATTGACCCGTTTATGGAGGAACCGCTTTTTATAAAAAACGGGGCCTCCATTTTTCTAATATGTCTCTTATCAAAATCGGAGGGGTTTGCCAAAGAATCCCCTCGCCACCGCTTACGCGATGTGGCCCTCTCCCCTTTGACAAGGGGCGCAATTTGAAAGGAGGTGCGGCGCACCATGCAGAAGTTTTTCAAAAGCTGGTATTTTAAAGTTCTTTGCGCTCTTGCGATTTTTGCGGCGGCAATTATGATTCGCGCCGCGGCTTCCGGAAGCGCGGAAGTTTTTCTTTCCCAAGCGGCTTCGGTTATTTCCCAGCCTTTTCTTAAAATAAGTTCCTCCGTAACAAATTCCGTCGGGGATTTTTTGAACCGCTTTGCAAACGCGGAGGAAAACTACCTCCGGGTTCAGGAGCTTGAGGAAGAGCTTCGCCTTGCCAACGAAAAACTTGTTGACTATGAACAGAAAAAGCGCGAAAACGAACAGTTCCGCGAATTTTTGGGCCTTAAGGAAACCAACCCGGACTATGACTTTGAACCGGCGACGGTAATCGGCCGAGATTCCACAAACCGTTTTTACTCCTTTACCATTGATAAGGGAAGCATCCACGGCGTCGAGGCGGCGGACCCGGTTATCACCGCGGACGGCCTTGTTGGAATTGTTTGGGAAGTGGGTCTTACCTATTCCCACGTACGAACCATTCTTGATATTTCCGTGGAAGTCGGCGTTTACGATATTTCCACCCGAGACTCCGGAATTGTTACCGGCGACATAACCCTTTCCGCTTCGGAATTCTGCAAGCTTAAATATCTTCCGAAGGAAAGCGGAATTGCCAGCGGAAACCTTATTGTAACCTCCGGAATCGGCGGCGTTTTTCCGAAGGATCTTCCGGTTGGGAACGTAAAATCCATCGAAGTGGATTCCAGCGGACTTTCCCTCACCGCGGTTATTTCCCCTTCCGCAGACATTGAAAACGTAACCGATGTTCTTGTTATAAAATATTTTAACGGACAATCCACCGGTTACAACAAATCTTCCGGGGAAGGCGGCGAAACCGAATGACAAAACTTTTGCGCCGAAAAATTATAAAATTCCTTACCTATGCGCTTATTGTTTTTTTCGCATACATAATCCAGACCACTCCGGGGCTTTTTGATTTTTACGGAATCAAACCCCTTCTTGTTTTGCCCGCCTGCATCTGCATCGCCGTTTATGAAGGCGAATTCGCCGGTGGGCTTTTTGGTTTTTTCTTTGGACTTTTCTGCGACAGCGCTTCGGAAACGGTTTTTGGGTTCAACGCCTTTGTTTTTCTTGTTTTCTGTGTTTTTGCGGGCCTTGCGACCATTTATATTTTCCGAAGAAGCACCATGAACATAATGCTTCTTTGCTTTGGAGCAGTGTTTTTGCGCTCCGCTCTGGAATATTTTTTCGGTTTTATACTCTATGGATACGAAAACCTTGTTCCGTTTTTCTATACGGAAATTGCGCCCCAGATTGTTTTCACCTCGATTTTTTCTTTCCCGTTCTGCATCCTTTTCCGGTGGCTCCATAAAAAATTCGAGCCGGAAACAACGAAGGAATGAGTTTTTCGGTTACATGTTTTCCATCGGGAATGGGTAATTACCTCCTTAATTTTTGGATTCCACGGAAGGTTTTTATTTTATCCGGGCGGCTCGGTTAAGTTTTACTTTTTTTCGCTTTGGATATGCCAGACTGAAAAACTTTTTTGCGGCGGCAATAAATTAATTTTGAAAGGAGATTTTAAGCATGGCCGACAACAAGGAACTGAATATTGCAAAATGGCGCCAGAACCTTGTTGTTCTTTTTGTTGTGCTGATTGCTCTTATCTTTTTTATCCGCCTTATGACAATGCAGATTGTCGAAGGCGAATCTTACCGCTCCTATCTTACCGAAGGTTATTCCGTAACAAAAACCATTGAAGCCTCCAGGGGAGATATTGTTGACCGTTACGGACGTTCCTTTGCAACAAACCGGGTTCGCTACGACATAACCTTTGACAAAAACAACATTCTTAAGGATTCGGAAAACTCCGTTATCCTTGAACTTATCGCTATTCTTGAGGAAAACGGCGAGGAATGGATAGATAACCTTCCCCTTACGAAGGAAGCGCCTTTTTCCTATTCCGGAACGGAAACCGCCCAATCAAGGCTTAAAAAGCACCTTGACCTTGCGGATTTTGCTTCCGCGGAGGACGTTGTTTTCCGCCTTAAGGAAAAATATGACCTTGAAGAAATGAGCGACGAGGATTTCCGCAAGGTTGCTGGGGTACGCTATGAAATGGACAGGGTTGGCTATAACTACGTTACGCCCTACACCTTCGCAAAGGACGTTTCGGAAGTTACCATAAACATCATCAGCGAACACAGCTATTACTTCCAGGGAATTGAAATTGCCGAAAGTTACGAGCGCGAATATCCCAACGGGGACGTTGCGCCCCATATCGTAGGAATAACCGGAATTATTTACGAGGAAGAATACGCAAACCTTGATAAAACCGTTTACGGAATGAACGATATTATCGGTAAAAGCGGCCTTGAATCCGCTTTTGAAAGCGTTCTTAAAGGCAAGGACGGAAAAATCAAGATTACCTATGATGCGGAAGGCGAAATTATCAGCGAGGAAATTATCGAGGAAGCCGTTCCCGGCGCAACGGTTGTTTCCACCATTGATATGGACCTTCAAAGGGTAACTTACAACGCCCTTGAAAAGCAGATACTTAACCTTCGTAACACCGCCCAGCCTGGAATGGGTAAGGAATCCGAAGGCGGCGTTGCCGTTGTTATAAAAGTCGGAACCGGCGAAATTCTTGCGGCGGCGAACTATCCTTCCTATAACCTTTCCACCTATTATCAGGATTATTCCGCCCTTTCCACCGCGGAATTTGCGCCGCTTTTCAACCGTGCAACGGAAGGCACCTATGCCCCCGGTTCCACCTTCAAGCCTGTTGTTGCCACGGCCGCCCTTCAGCTTGGTAACATTAAAGCAAACAGCACGGTAAACTGCGAACATGTTTACACCTATTTTACGGACTATCAGCCAACCTGCCTTGGCCACCACGGAAGAATTAACGTCCGCCACGCCCTTGGTTATTCCTGCAACATCTTCTTTTACGAAATCGGAAGAATTATGGGAATCGATAATATCCGCCAATACGCCTACTATTACGGCCTTGGCGAACCGACCGGCGTTGAAATAAAGGAAAGGATTGGCCAGGTTTCCAACCCGGACTGGGCTTCCGACCGGGGAATAAACTGGTACCACGGCGACGTTCTCCAGGCTTCCATCGGCCAGGGTTACAGCCTTTTTTCTCCGGTTCAGATGGCGAACTACGTTGCGACCATTGCCAACAAAGGCGTTCGCGTCAACGCGCATTTTGTAAAATCCATAAACTCCCACGATTTCAGCGAGGTTCTTTACGAAACGCCGGTGGAAGTTCTTTCCGATATGGGAATGACGGATTACACCTATGAAACGGTTCTTTCCGGAATGCTCCAATCCTCCCAGGATTCTTCCGGTTTTGTCTGGGGCGATTTTGATATTAAAGTTGCTTCCAAAACCGGTACTCCCCAGACCACCACAAAAACCGTTAACAGTACCTTCATCTGTTTTGCTCCGGCGGAAAATCCGGAAGTTGCGATTGCCGTTATTATTGAAAAAGGTTGGCAGGGTTACACCGCCGCACCGGTTGCCAAAGATATTCTTCAGTATTATTTCGGAACCGAATCCGGCGATACCCCGGAAACGGATATCCTTGTTCCTTAAAAAAGATAAAAAGAAAAGACCGCCTGAGGCGGTCTTTTTTTGTTTTTTACAGCGTGCTCAAAAATTTTTTAAATCCGGAAACGAGCACGGCTATGTTGCGTTCGTCCATTACGGTATCCCTTGGGGTGTGGATTCTGTCCATATAAAGTCCGAGTTTTGATTTTTTGAAGGATGCGACGCCGATGTTTTTCTTAAAGCTCTTCTGGTCGGAAGGGTAGTAAACAAATTTCGAACTTTCGATGAGCACGGTTTTATCGGTTACGTCCCCGAAGACGGCTTTAAGATTTTCTTCCTGTTCCGGAAAGGACTTTTTATCCGGAATAAGCATTAAATAATCGCCGTCGGAAACGCAGTCGAAGTTTATAAGGAGTTTATTTTTCATGGTTTCCTTATGTTCCTTCGCAAAGGTTGCGGAACCGAAAAGGCCTTTTTCCTCGTTATCGAAGAAAACGAAGCAGCTTTGAGCACGCTCTTCCTCCGTCATGCTGCTCATAAGTTCGATTAAGGTTATTACGCCGGAAGTGTTGTCGTTAACGGTGTGCTTATTCGCAGGGCCGAGAATCATAAGGAACAAAATTCCCCAGTAGGTGAGTAGGGAGAAAAGCGCGGTTGCATTTGAATCATTAAAAACATAGCCCGCAACACCGCCAACCAGCGAACCGATGAGCAGCATCGGAATTACGAGCACGAAGGCATAGAGGACGGATATCAGAACGCTTTTCGGCATTATGAAATTGGGTATCGGCATTACGGCGCAGGTATCGTAATGTGCGCCGAAAACCACTTTTGCGGTATCCGGGTTGCCTATAACTATGTTGCGGCTGTAACCGATGGCATCCTCTTCCACTTTAAGGTTTGGAAAGTGAGCACGGAGAAATTCGATAAAAGCGGTTTTTTGCTTTCTTGTTTTGCGAATCTGGTATTTTTCGAGGATTTCAAGAGAAATTGAGGTCATATCATCACTTCCTATAAAAAATACGGCGGGAGCAAGCCCCCGCCCTACTTTAAGTTTATAATCAGAATTCAACGTCCTGGAGGCGGATAAGGGTTGCGATATAAATTTTAAGCGCTTCGAGCAGGAATTCGACGGAAGCGCCTTCGTCCACGCAATGAACGGCGCCGACCCATTCGGGCATGGGTCTTTCCGGATGCTCGGGGCCGAAGGAAACGGCATTGGGGAAGTCGCGGGCATAGGTTCCGCCGCCCATGGTATAAAGTTCGGCCTTTTCGCCGGTGATTTCGTTATAGGTATTGATGCAGGTCTGGATTTCAGCGGAATCCGGTTCGATATAGAAAGGTTCCATTTCCGCAACGGTTTCGCAAAGGCAATGCTCGCCGAATTTTTCGTTGATTGTTGCGGTAATCTGAGCACCGGAGGTGTTGGTGGGATAGCGGCTGTCAAGGCTCTGGAAGAATTTTCCGTCCTTGATTCCGATGATTCCGCCGATGATGGTAAGGGGAGAGAATTTTTTATCGTCCGCGTCAACGCCGATTCCGGTGCCGTAGGGGCAGGAATGGAGAGCCTTGAGCACACAGAGATATTCTGCTTCCGCTTCGGAGCAAAGTTCGTTATCAAGGATATAATTTACGAGCACGCCGATGGCGTTGACTGTGCCTTCCGGCATGGAAGCGTGGCCGGATTTTCCGAAGGCGTTAAGGGTGATAAGTCCGTTTTTAGCGGAAACTTTTACGTTTTCCGTTTCCTCCGGAAGTTTTCCTTCACATTTGAGCACGGCGGTGGCTTTATCCGGAATTACGTTAAAGGCCATTCCGCCTTCGATGCTCACAATTTTTTCGGGCGCGCATTTGGAATAAATCATGCCCTGATAAATTCCTTTTTCGCCGTTGCAGACCGGGAAGTTTGAATCCGGGCTGAAAGCAAAGGCCGGTGCGGGATAGTTTTTGAGGTAATACTGAACGTCGCCCATACCGGTTTCCTCGTTTGCGCCAAGAAGCGCGCGTACGGAATAGCGAAGGGGAATGTTTTTTTCTTTAAGATATTTAAGCGCATAAAGGCAGACAACGCTGGGGCCTTTATCGTCCATAACGCCGCGGCCGATGATATAGCCGTCTTTTTCCCACATTTCGAAAGGAGATTTGGTCCAGCCTTCGCCAACGGGAACAACGTCAAGATGGGTTACGGTTGCGATATATTTTTCCTCGTTCGGAACGGGAAGTTCGGCGTAGCCGATATAGTTTTCGCAGTTGCGGGTTTTAAGGCCCATTTCTTCGGCAATTTTAAGGCCAAGTTCAAGGGCTTTTTTCGGTTCTTTGCCAAAGGGTGCGCCCTCTTCCGGTTCGCCTTCGATGCTTGGGACGGCAACAAGCCTTGCGATATCCCGAAGGATATTTTCTTTATTTTCCTCGATAAAAAGGTCAATATCTTTAAGGTTGATTTCCATTTTTTCAAATCTCCTTTCGGTTTTTCCATAGTTAAAGTATAACCGTTTTTTGCGGAAGGTCAAGTTTTTTGTTGCAAAAATGCAGGGGCGCACCTTTGTGTTCGTCCGTTTTTGATTAGATATGGTTGACAATCCCTCACCCGACTTCGTCGGGAGCTCCCTTTACACAAGGGAGCCTCCCCTCCGGGAAAAAGAAAAAGCACCCTTGCGGGTGCTTTTTTGTTTTTTTGAAAAATCAATATCTTTCGTCGTCGCGGTGAAGATCCCAAAGGGCTTCATAAATTGCAACAACATCCTCTTTTTCGGGAACTCTGGGGTTGGTTCTGGTGGTTGCGTCTTTAAGAGCTGCATCCGCCATTTCGTCGATTGCGGCAAAATATTCCTCTTTTGTAATTCCGCCAACATCTTTAATGCAGCAGGGCATATCCATTTCTCTGGTGAGGATTTTGATATAGTTCATAAAGGAACGGACGGTGGAAACTTCGTTGAAGTTTACAATTCCGAGGGAAGCGGCAATTTCGCAATATTTTTTGACGCAGGCCGGAAGATTATCGTGCGGAATGGTCATATTGGTGATGTCGCTGTTATAGCTGATGATGCAGGGAAGGAGCATTGCGTTTGCTCTTCCGTGAGGAATATGGAACCTTGCGCCAAGCTGATGAGCCATTCCGTGGTTAAGGCCAAGGCCGGCTTCGTTAAAAGCCATACCCGCCATGCAGGAAGCAACGTGGATTTTTCCCCTTGCTTCAATATCGTTAGGGTTAAGGTAGGAACGGCAGAGATAGCGGCAGCAAAGTTTTATTGCGCGCTCCGCGAGCGCATCGGAAAATTCGCTGTTGCCGGTGCTTACGAAAGCTTCGATTGCGTGGGTGATGATATCCATACCGGTATCGGCGGTTATTTTTTTCGGAACGGTTTTAACAAGTTCCGCATCAAGAATGGCAACGTCGGCGATAAGTTCTTCGGAAACAAGAGGATATTTGGTTTTCTTTTCCGGGTCGGTAATTACAGCAACTTCGGTAACTTCGGAACCGGTTCCGCTGGTGGTGGGAATTGCTACAAAAGGCGGATCAAAAGTGGGATCTGCGCGATGGGCAAACATTTTTACCGCTTTGGTAAAATCTATTGCGGAGCCGCCGCCGACTGCCATAATGCAGTCCGGGCGAAGGCCGAGGCATTTCTGAACGCCGACGATAACTTTATCCATGGGCGGATCCGGAACAACGTCGTCATAAATAAGATAAGGAACGTCGGTTGCATCAAGACGGTCGGTAACAAGTTTTATAAGGCCGCTGGAAACGGCGAAAGGATCCGCAACGATAAAGGCGCATTTGCTGTCTTTATTGAGAAGATGATCCAGAGCATTTTCGCCGAAGAAAACTTCGGTTTTTAAACTGAATTCCTGCATGCTAAAAATCCTCCATATATTTTAAAAATGGGGAAACTTATCCAAATACATTATACACCTTATTTTATTAAAAAGGAAGGGGATTTTTGGCGAAAAAATAAAAACTTTAACAAAGAAAAAACACCGGGGTGGTCGGTCCCGGTGTTCTTTCCTTTTTTGTAAGTCAATTAGTTTGAGTTTTTGAGGAGGGTGTAACCAAAAAGTTTGCGGCTCTTTTTGATTACATCTATATTATAGCACCTTTATTTTTTTATTTGTTAAGGAAAAGTGAACAACATGTGAAAAAACATGATATTTTTAAAAAGAAAATTATGAACACGAAAAATTTTTAGCGAACATATGTTTACAAACCCGAACATATGTGCTATAATTCATTTGGATAATTCCGATTTTTTGAAAGGAGCGTTTGTTTTTTATGGGAAACAAGGCCGATTTGATTCTGAATTATATGACGGATTTTATTAAAGAAAACGGCTATCCGCCCACAGTCCGCGAAATTTGCGCCGAGCTTGATATAAAATCCACTTCCACCGTTCACCGCTACCTTAAAGAGCTTCAGGCGGAAGGAAAAATTTCCATGGGCGAAAACCAGAACCGCGCCATAAGCATTAAAAACACCACCCCGCCCGGAACCATTCCCGTTCTCGGTCACGTTGCCGCCGGTTCCCCGATTCTTGCGGAAGAGGAAGTTGATGAATACGTTCCTTTTGCGGGCGACACCACCGATCTTTTTGCACTTCATGTTCACGGAAACTCCATGATAAAATGCGGAATTCTTGACGGCGACATTGTTGTTGTAAGAAGAACACCGGAAGCAAGAAACGGCCAGATCGTTGTTGCGCTTGTTGAAGATTCCGCAACGGTAAAACGTTTTTATAAGGAGGACGGCCATTTCCGCCTTCAGCCGGAAAACGATGATTACGAACCCATCATCGTAGATTCCGTCGATATTCTCGGAAAAGTTGTTTCCGTTATGAGAAGTTACGATTGATTTTTACCCGATAAAACCATATAAAACGGGCGGATGATATCCGCCCTTGTTTTTTTATGCCGCAAAATTCGGGCGCCGGCGGACGGATAATTCGTTACCAACCGGGCGCACACATAGGTGCGCCCCCCTGCAATATTACGATAAAATCCGCCGTTCCGAAAAAGCCTCCCATATCAGGGGAGGTGTCTGCGAAGCAGACGGAAGGGTGGTAACCAATACCACGGATGGTGAGCCTCCTTTGTTAAATGGAGGTGGATTTTTGTTTGCAAAGCAAACAAAAAACGGAGGGATTCCTTTTTAGCGGACGACCGCAAGGTTCGCCCCTACATTGTTTTTAATAAAACCCGCCGCAATAAAAACCGAGCACACACATGGGTGCGCCCCTACAATTTTGCAAAAAACTCCGGTTAAATCCATTTTAATAATGTATAATATAAAATAAAGGCGTTAAAACCTTGCTACCGCCGCCTTTTTATGTTATAGTACTCAAAGGCGCCTTAAAAAACCTTTTTGGCGCCTTAAATTTAAAAAAGTTTTAAAAATCGCGAAAAAAGTTTTATAAAACCCCTTGACTTTATCAGTTTAAAGCGTTATACTTTTAAACATCAAAAGCAAACTGAAGTCAGGAAAGGATTTTTAAAGCGATGAAAAACATGAAAGCATTTAAAAAAGAATATTTCATGTATCGCAGCGCTCGATTTATGAGCGCTTATTCCCGCAACAAAATTTCCTGAAATGGCTTTTGGCCTCTGCCCTTTGGTTTTGCAAAAAAATTTGCAAAAAGTTAAATCAAGGCGGTTCCCAAAAACCGGGGAACCGCCTTTTTTGTACCGATTTTTTTAAAACTTGGAGGAAATGAAAAATGAAAAAGCTCGTTAGTATTCTTATGGCTCTCGCAATGGTAATCTGCATGGCATCCTGTTCTTCCGAACCGGCTTCCGGCGACGCCTATACCATAGGTATCTGCCAGCTTGTTCAGCACGAAGCTCTTGACGCCGCAACCCAGGGTTTTAAAGATGCCCTTACCGAAAAACTCGGCGACCAGGTTTCCTTTGTTGAACACAACGCCTCCGGCGATGCCGCAACCTGCGTTACTATCTGCAACCAGCTCGTAGCAGAAGGCGTTGACCTTATGATGGGTAACGCAACCGCCGCCCTTCAGGCAGCTGCTGCCGCTTCCGCAACCATTCCGGTAGTCGGAACTTCCATCACCGATTACGCCACCGCCCTTGAAATTGAAGGCTGGACCGGAAAAACCGGTTCCAACATCACCGGAACCGCCGACCTTGCACCCCTTGATCAGCAGGCAGAAATGATCAAAGAACTCTTCCCGGATGCGAAAAAAGTCGGTATCCTTTATTGCTCCGCAGAACCCAACTCCGTATATCAGTCCGACGTTATCTCCGGATATCTCAAAGATATGGGATTTGAAACCGAAGTTTTCACCTTTGCGGATTCCAACGACGTTGCAAACGTAACAACCGCCGCCTGCGCTTCTTCCGATGTAATCTATATCCCCACCGATAACACCGCCGCTTCCTGCACCGAGACCATCGCAAACGTTGCGATTCCCGCAGGAAAAGCGATAGTAGCCGGCGAAGCAGGTATCTGCGGCGGCTGCGGCGTTGCAACCCTTTCCATCGATTATTACGACATCGGCTTCGCCGCAGGTGAAATGGCATACGAAATTCTTGTTAACGGCGCAAACCCCGGCGATATGGAAATCCAGTATGCTCCCGAAGTTCAGAAGCTCTTTAACGAAGCCAACTGCACCGCTCTCGGAATCGAAGTTCCGGAAGATTACGCACCCCTTGGCTGATAAAACAAAAAACATTCTTTGGAGGCAAATTTTATAATGCTTGACATTAGTACTCTTTTAAACGCTTTTCCGGGCTACATTGCCCAGGGCGCAATTTGGGGAATAATGGCTCTTGGCCTGTACATTTCGTACAGGCTTTTGGAGTTTTCCGACCTTACTGTTGACGGTTCTTTTGCAACCGGCGCCGCAGTAACCGTTATGCTCATAATCATGGGCTGGCCGGCCTGGGCGGCAATGATTGCCGCAGTTGTTGCCGGAATGCTCGCCGGACTTGTTACCGGTCTTTTGCATACCGCCCTTGGCATTGCGCCTATCCTTGCGGGTATCCTTACCCAGATTGCCCTTTATTCCATCAACCTTCATATCCTCGGCAACAAGCCGAACCAGGCTGTTTCCGTCGATAAATATAACCTTGTTCTTTCCCTTCGAACCGTTAACGAGGCTATCGTAATTGCCCTTATCTTTGCCGCCGCACTTATTGCCGCTTTCTATTGGTTCTTCGGAACCGAAGCCGGTTCCGCAATCCGTGCCACCGGCTGCAACCAGGCAATGGCAAAGGCGCAGGGAATCAACATCAATTTCTGCAAGGTTTTCGCCCTTGCTATTTCCAACGGAATTGTCGCCCTTTCCGGCGGACTTCTTGCCCAGTACCAGGGCTTTGCGGACGTTGCCATCGGCCGCGGCGCAATTGTAATCGGCCTTGCTTCCATTATCATCGGCGAAGTTCTTGCGGAAGCCTTCTTCGGAAAGCACATGACCTTCTGGCTCTGCCTTTCCTCCGCGGTAATCGGCGGTATCCTTTATTACATCATCATGGGTATCGTCCTTTGGCTCAAACTCCCCACCAACGATATGAAACTTTTCACCGCAATAATCGTTGCGATTTTCCTTGCGGTTCCTTACCTTAAAAAGAACTTCAAAAACTCTTTCCTCCGCCTTAAATTAGCGGAAAGAAAACGCGCAAAGGAGGCCGGAAAGAATGCTTGATTTAAAAGGAATTTATAAAACTTTCAACCCCGGTTCCATCACCGAGAAAAAAGCCCTTCAGGGAATTGATCTTCACCTTGATGACGGCGATTTTGTAACCGTAATCGGCGGCAACGGCGCCGGAAAATCCACCCTTCTTAACGCAATCGCCGGAGTTTGGCCCATTGACGAAGGTTCCATTCACCTTGACGGCGAAGACGTTACCGCGGTTCCGGAACACAAAAGAGCCGCCCTTCTTGGCCGCGTTTTCCAGGATCCCATGACCGGCACCGCCGCAAACATGCAGATTGAAGAAAACCTTGCCCTTGCCGCACGCCGCGGTAAAAAACGCGGACTTGGCTGGGAAGTTACCAAGGCGGAAAGAGAAAAATATCACGATATGCTCGTTTCCCTTGACCTTGGACTTGAAGACCGCCTTACCGCAAAAGTGGGACTTCTTTCCGGCGGCCAGCGCCAGGCCCTTACCCTTATGATGGCCACCATGGTAAAGCCGAAACTCCTTCTTCTTGACGAACACACCGCGGCTCTTGACCCCAAAACCGCCGCAAAAGTTCTCGAAATCACCGATAAAGTCATCAACGAAAACAAACTTACCGCCCTTATGATCACCCATAACATGAGCGATGCCATTAAACACGGCAACCGCCTTATTATGATGAACGAAGGCAAAATTGTTTACGACGTTTCCGGCGAAGAAAAGAAAAACCTTACCGTTGAAGACCTTATGAAAAAATTCAGCGAAATCGGCGGACATTTTTCCGACCGCGCAATCCTTGGCTAATTCCTTTTCATTTCCTCATATCTTTTATAACGAAAAACCCCGTGTTCAGGAAAACACGGGGTTTTTCGCTATATTTTGTTTTTTAAAAACACCGGTCCGCTTTAGGGAACGTGACCTTTCCGCAACAAAAAAACGGGCGCACACATAGGTGCGCCCCTACGGCGTTGTGACAAAAACAAAAAGGGCGGGACCTTGGTCCCGCCCCGCAATTTTCTTATGCGTTTGCCTGTTCCTTTGCCCAAAGAAGGCCTTTTGCAAGCTGGTCGGCGCAGGAAGTTCCTCTTCCGGCGCAGTCGTTTCCAAGAAGGCGGTCGATGATATCATCGGCCTTCCAGCCTTCAAGAATTTTAGGAATTGCCTGAAGGTTTCCGGGGCAGCCGCCGAGGAAAACGATGTTGGTAACAATTCCGTTTTCGTCCATATCAAAGCTGATTTTTTTGGAGCAGGTTCCTGCGGTTTTGTAATCGTAATGCATTTTTTATTTCTCCTTTTTGTAAATATGGATATCAAAGGCAACTTCCGTCAAAAGGCTTTCGTAGGCGGAAAGTTTTTCCGCGCCTTTTGCCGAAGTTTTCCAGTAATACGGGGTCATTTGGAAAAGAGAAAAAATATCCTCTTTTGTTTTTATTAAAGTTTCGTAGCGCACCCGCCTTGTTTCCTTGTGCTCAAAGCCTTCGTAAGGGGTATCCTGTTCCTTGTTTTCGTAAGGCGTGTCGTAAATTGCGGCCTTTAACTGCCAAAGGTGCCTTGCCGCCGGAACAACGTAAACGTAATATCCGCCCGGTTTGAGCACGCGTTTATATTCATCGATGCTCAAAGGGCTGAAAACGTTCAGAAGGATATCGAAACTTTTGTCGGAAGCAGGAATATCGAAAACCGAAGCCACCGCAAACTCAACCTCTTTGGTGCGCTTGGCCGCACGCTTTACGGAAGGGCGGCTTATATCAAAACCGGCGATTTTTGCCTTTGGAAAGCGGTTTTTAAGCTCCTTGGCAATATTCGCGGTGTAATATCCTTCGCCGCAGCCGCAATCGAGCACCGCCGGTTCTTCGCCTTCGGAAAGTTCGAGCACCGTTTTTTCAAGTTCCTTTAAAAGCGGTTCGTAATAGCCTTTATCAAGGAAAGCGGAGCGTGAAGAAGCCATTTCCTTGCTGTCGCCGGGAACTTTCGAATTCATTTTGTTCGCCGGAAGAAGGTGAACGTAACCCTCCGCGGAAATATCGAAGGAATGTCCGTGCTCACATTTAAGCGCCCGTTCGTTTTTTAAAAGCTTTGCCTTGCAAAGCGGACATCTGAACATGCTCATAATTACCCAAGAAGATAGACCAGAACGCCGAGATGTACCGCCATGAGCACCGGAACAAGGATTTTGAATTTGGCGTGCTTTGTTTTATGGCGGAAGGTTTCCATTCCGAAAAACGCGCCGAAAGCGCCGCCGATTGCCGCAACGCCGATAAGCGCTTTTTCCGAAATTCTCCACATATCATTCTTCGCGAAATATTTATCCGCGCCGTACATCGCAAAAGCGACGATGTTTATAAAAATGTAATAAGGAATAACCATTTTAAAAATCCCCTTTCCGGAAGGTTTGTTTTATTTTACCATAAAATAGCTTTCCGGTCAAAAAATTTACATAAGATAGTTAACGTTGAAAATATAAAATGCCAACATAGCGAGAAGGGTGGTAAAGAGTACTATTTCGTCGCCTTTTTTGTATTCGACTTTGTCTCTGGCGAAAATTACACCATAGAAGCCACCGAGAAAATTCAGTATTACAAATATAATCCAATGAATCTGTTTTTTATATTTTTTCCGGTAAGGAATGTTAAGCCACATGGTCCCGTAACTGATAAGATTTATGACAATATAATAAGCCCACACAATATACAAAAAAGATTCAGAACTTTTTAATTCTTCCAAAAACTCCATTTTTTCTCCTTAAAGCAAAAACACAATGCCGATTCCACGTTTTTCAGTTTTTTCCGCAAATTCCGCGGCGCTTTCTTCCGGAACAAAGGCAAGAACTTTTCCGGAAAATTCTTTTACTGCGCCTTTTTCTCCGATTAAACTTTTCGCAAAATCGAAAACTTCGGAATTTTCCCCTTCATTTTCGGAAGGTTCCCGGAAAACCTCCAGGAATTTTTCAAAATCTCCGTTTAAAAACGTCTCAAATTCTTCGGAAGCTCTTCGGAATTCCTCATAAAACCGAAGTGCGCGGAAAACCGCTTTTTCGCCGCATTTTTGCCGGAGAATGGGGAACTGGGCAACAAATTCCGCCTCGTCCGCTTCGGAAAGAAAGGTGTGGCCCATGTTCCAGGCAACAAACCCCAAATCCTTTTGTTCTTCCGTATAATCTTCGGAAAAATCCCCGGTTCCCAAAAGCGCAAGGGAATAACCGGTTTTTCCGTAATCGAAGGGGATTTTTTCAAAATAGGGCATATCCAGTTCGGAAAAATCCATAAAAACCGTTCCGCCAAGGGCGGAAATTATCCCTTCCGAAAGGCAGGCGGGTTTTCCGAAATAATTTTCCAGGGCGATTTTTCCGAACTGGGCAAGGCGCAAAGGGGGAACGCTTTTTTCAAAGAAAAGTCCGCTGATGATTTTCCCGACCAGAACCGAAAAGGTTCCGGCGGCGGAAATTCCGCTTTCCGCCGGAATTTCCGAACGGATTTTTGCATCAAAACCGCCGAAGATGTTCCCGCTTTCGATAAAGCAGTTCATAACCCCGCGGACAATGGCGGAAAATTTTTCCGCTTCCTCCGCTTTTGGTTCGGTATCGCCGATTTCTATTTCAAAACTTCCGAATTCTTCGGATTCGATTTTAACGGTATCAGTGCCGTTTGGCGTTGCGAAGGCGCGGATTCCAATTTCGCTTTCCGCGCCGAAAACGCATCCGCCCTGCTGTTCCGTTCCGTTTCCGAAAAAAAGAACCGCCGCGCCGGCGAAAAATTCAAACATAAAACCCGCTCCTTTCCTTTTGATAAAATTATTCTATCATAAAAAAATCCGCCGGTAAATAATCCAACGCAAAAAAGGCCGCTCCGTTTTCCGGAGCGGCTTTTTTATGCTGTTTTTTAAAATTTATTTTGCTTCGAGGTTGATTCCGGTTTCCTTGCTGAAAACATGGCAGTTGTTTCCGCCGAAATCGAATTTGACTTCTTTTCCTGCGCAAAGTTCGGAAACTTCGGCGGGGGTCATGTTCATGGTGTTAACAATAATGATAACGTCCTGGCCGACAGCGGATACATGGAGATGTACGGAAGAACCCATCATTTCGGAAACGTCGATGTTTGCGTTGACGCCTTTATCAGAAAGAACAATGTGTTCCGGGCGAACGCCAAGGGTAATTTCCTGTTCCTCTACGCCGTTTTCGGTAAGAGCTTTTTGTTTTTCGTCAGAAAGAACAACTTCGTGACCGTCGAGAACAACGGAATAAACTCCGTCCTTCTTAAGAAGTTTTGCGTCGAAGAAGTTCATCTGGGGAGAACCGATGAATCCGGCAACAAAGAGGTTGTGGGGATGGTTGAAAACTTCCTGGGGAGTTCCGACCTGCTGGATAAAGCCGTCGCTCATGATAACGATTCTGTCGCCAAGGGTCATAGCTTCGGTCTGGTCGTGGGTTACATAGATAAAGGTGGTGTTGATTTTCTGGCGGAGTTTGATAATTTCCGCGCGCATCTGGTTACGGAGTTTTGCGTCAAGGTTGGAAAGAGGTTCGTCCATAAGCATAACCTGGGGATCGCGGACGATTGCACGGCCGATTGCAACACGCTGACGCTGACCGCCGGAAAGAGCCTTCGGTTTTCTTCCGAGGTACTGGGT
>JAFXBK010000017.1 GCA_017521825.1 Oscillospiraceae bacterium | reverse complement strand
GTTTTATTAACACTCAAACTTTTCGCACGACAAAACAAAATATTTTTTCTGTAAGTTTGGAAACTCACCCGCATAGCGGGTGGTTTGTTGTACCCGAAACGCTTTACCGTTTCGGGTACATGCTAATAGCATAAATTAAAAACAAAGCGCACCAAAAAACGGTGCGCTTTGTTTATTGTTTTTTCATCTGGTGAAGGAAAAGAGCTACCGCTCCGGCCGTTGTTATAACCATATAAAAGAGTACCGAAAAAAGATGTTCGGTTATTGCGGAAAAATTTCCGCTTATAATCGCCCTTTCAAGTTCCACCGCATGAATAAAAGGAAGAAAATCTGCAATTTTACAAAACAAACCGCCAACAAGTTCAAGGTCGAACCAGATTCCCGAAAGCCACGCGGAAAGATTTGTTAAAAGCGCCCCGCAAATTCCGCCCACCTGTTTCACGCCGAAAAAACTTCCGCACAAAAGTCCTAAAGATATATAAAAAACCGAAGCCGGAAGCATCATAAAAATCGCATAAATAACGTTCAAATCAAAAGGAAGACCAAACAAAACGGCAACCGAATAGCAAACAGCGCCTTGAGCCAAAGCCATTGGAATCATCGGGAGCATATACCCCAAAATAAAATCCGAAGCTTTAAGCGGGGTTGTGTAAAGCCTTTGCAAAAACGAACTTTCTCTGTCTTTTGCAACAAGTGTTGCTGAAAAAAGCGTTATAAAAGAAAGCCCGAAAACGGAAATTCCCGGTGCAAGAGTTTTTATTTCAAAAAGATCAACAGGAATGTTTGCCTGAATTGCGCTTAAAAGAAGCAAAAGAACAACCGGAAAACCAATTCCGAAAATCAGATTCAAAGGGTCACGCAAAATTTCTTTTGCGCATCTTTTCGAAAAAGCGAAGACTCTCATTTTTCCGCCCCCTTCACAATTTTAATAAAGGCATCTTCAAATTTTTGCGAAAACGTTTTTTCAACAAGTTCTTCCGGCGTTCCAAGCGCAAGAAGTTTTCCGTTTTTCATGATTCCGACTCTGTCCGAAAGAGACTCGGCTTCTTCCATATAATGCGTTGTGAGAACAACCGTAACTTTTCCTTTTAATTTCCGGATAGTTTCCCAAAGTTCGCTTCTTGCGATAACGTCAAGCCCAAGAGTAGGTTCATCAAGAAAAAGGACCGAAGGTTCGCTTATAAGCGCCATGGCAATACTGAGCCTTCTTTGCCATCCGCCAGAAAGTTTTCCGGCTTTTCTTTCAAGGATTTCATCAAGTTTGAATTGTTTTGAAAGTTCTTCGATTTTTCCTTCGCTTTTTTCTTTTGAAAAACCGTTTATTCCGCAGATGAATTCAAGATTTTCCTTAACGGATAAATTCGGCGCAACGGCGGTTTCCTGGGGTGAAACGCCGATTATCTTTTTAACTTCGATTTCATCTTCCGAAATGCTGTATCCTTCTATAAAAGCTTTTCCTTCCGTTGGTTTTGTAAGGCAGGAAAGCATTTTTATCGCCGTTGTTTTTCCGGCGCCGTTAACGCCCAGAAGCGAAAACAATTCTCCTTTTTCAATTTCAAGATTTAATTTTTCAACGGCAATTAAATCCTTATATTTTTTTGTTAAATCAACCGTTTTTATTGCTTCCATATTTTCCTCCGAAATAAGATATCGATATGATAATAACATTTTCCGTTTCCGAAAAAACGCTATCTTCGTTATCGGTAATTTTCTGTTTATAAACGGTCGTTTTTCGTTTTCAAACGGCAATTTTTAATAACAAAAAAGGCACCCTTTCGGGTGCCTTTAATTTTTGCTTATTATCAGCCGTTCTTTTTCTGTCTTGCTTCGATGTCTGCAAGAGCGTCTTTTCTGGAAAGGTTGATTCTGCCCTGCTGGTCGATTTCAACAACTTTAACGATTACTTCGTCGCCGGGTTTAACAACGTCTTCGACTTTTTCAACGCGGTTTTTATCGAGTTTGGAAATGTGGCAAAGGCCTTCTTTTCCGGGAGCAATTTCTACAAATGCGCCGAACTGCATAAGGCGGGTTACTTTGCCTTTATAGATAGCGCCGACTTCCGGATCCATGGTGATGGTCTGGATAATCTGGATTGCTCTTCTTGCGTTATCAATATCCATACCGGAAACAAATACGCTGCCGTCTTCTTCGATGTCGATTTTAACGTCACATTCTGCACAGATTTTCTGGATGGTTTTACCGCCGGAACCAATAACGTCACGGATCTTATCGGTATCGATTTTAATGGTGAGCATTTTGGGAGCATATTTGGAAAGTTCTGCTCTGGGTTCGGAAATTGCGGGAGCCATGATATCGTCAAGGATGTATAATCTTGCTTTTTCGGTTTTGTCAAGAGCTTCTGCGATGATTTCGGGGGTAAGACCATCGCATTTAAGGTCCATCTGAATTGCGGTGATACCGTCTTTGGTACCTGCAACTTTGAAGTCCATATCGCCGAAGAAGTCTTCAAGGCCCTGGATATCTACCATGGTCATCCAGCGGTCGCCTTCGGTGATAAGGCCGCAGGAGATACCTGCAACGGGTTTTTTAATCGGAACACCTGCGTCCATAAGTGCAAGGGTAGAACCGCAGATTGCGCCCTGGCTGGTGGAACCGTTGGAAGAAAGAACTTCGGAAACGGTTCTGATTGCGTAGGGGAATTCTTCAACGGGCGGAATAACGGGTTCAAGAGCTCTTTCCGCAAGTGCGCCGTGGCCGATTTCACGTCTGCCGGGGCCGCGGGAAGGTCTGGTTTCGCCAACGGAATAGGAAGGCATGTTGTACTGGTGCATATAGCGTTTGGTTGCTACGCCGTCAATGCCGTCGAGTTCCTGGGATTCGGAAACAAGGCCGAGGGTTGCAATGGTAAGAACCTGGGTCTGTCCGCGGGTGAACATACCGCTGCCGTGGGTTCTGGGAAGAAGGCCAACTTCTGCGGCAAGAGGACGGATTTCATCAAGACCACGTCCGTCAACACGTTTGCCGTCGTCGATGAGCCAACGTCTTACAACGTATTTCTGAAGTTTGTAGATAGCTTCGTCGATTTTGAGAATATCGTCGGGATAAATTTCGTCAAATTTTTCATGAACAGCAGCAATGATGGGCTGGAGAGCAGCGTCACGAACGTTTTTGTCATCGGTGTCAAGAGCTCTTCTAACATCTTCGATTGCAAATTCTTTGATTTCCTCGAACATTTCTGCAGGAACATCAATTACCTGATATTCAAATTTGGGTTTGCCGATTTCTGCAACAACGCTGTTGATGAAATTTACCATCTTAACGTTTTCTTCGTGAGCGGTCATGATTGCTTTGAGCATGGTGGCGTTATCAACTTCGTTTGCGCCTGCTTCGATCATAACAACCTTTTTGTCGGTGGAAGAAACGATAAGGTGAAGGTCGGATTTTGCATCCTGTTCAGCGGTGGGGTTAAGGATGATTTCGCCGTCAACAAGGCCGACTTCGCATCCTGCGATAGGTCCGTTCCACGGAACGTCGGAAATTGCAACAGCCATGGAAGCGCCGATCATTCCGCACATGCAGTAAGAATAATCGGGGTCAACGGACATTGCGGACATAACTACCGCGCAGTCGTTTCTCATATCTTTCGGGAAAAGGGGACGCATGGGACGGTCGATTACACGGCTGTCAAGGATTGCTCTGTCGGTGGGACGGCCTTCTCTTCTGGGGAAGGAGCCGGGGATTTTACCGACGGAATAAAGTTTTTCGTCAAAATCGACGGAAAGAGGGAAATAGTCAATTCCTTCGCGGGGGGTCTTGCTTGCGGTAACGTTACAAAGAACAGCGGTTTCGCCGTATCTTACAAGAATGGAAGCGTTTGCAAGGCAGCACATTTTGCCGGTTTCAAAGCTGATTTTGCGTCCGCAGTATTCGGTTTCAAAAACTCTGTAATTTTCGAACATAAAAAAATACCTCCGTTTTAAATTTTTGCGCGCGGCAAAAACAAAAGCGGAAGCGGGAATAAACAATAAATCCAAAAACCAAAAATCCGTTTTTCGGTTCCTCGATTAACTGCTTATTTCCGGTGCCTGCCGTTTTTGCCGCACTGTTATTATTGGTTTATTAACTCAATAAAGTCAGGGGAAAATAAAATTTTCCCCTGACTTTAAAAAAGACAAAATTATCTTCTGATACCGAGTTTTGCAACGATTGCACGATAACGTTCGATGTCGGTTTTCATAAGGTAGTTAAGAAGGTTTCTTCTTTTACCAACCATTTTGAAAAGGCCGCGGCGGGAATGGTTATCTTTTTTGTGCTCTTTAAGATGCTCGGTAAGGTCAGCAATTCTTTTGGTAAGAACAGCGATCTGAACTTCGGGGGAACCGGTGTCGGTTTCGTGAAGTCTGTTAGCAACGATTACTTCGGTTTTTTCTTCCTGTCTCATCATAGTGATTCACCTCAAAAAAATTTTTTATTATTTGGCTTTTTCACAGGAAAGGGCGAATTTGCTTTTGAGGCAACCGCTACCGGACGTTTTTTAAAATCGCGTTCAGCGGACAAACCCTTTTCCGGGAAAAAGTTAAGCGGCTGACTAAAGTCAGCCTTAAAATTATATCAGACAAAATTGCTTTTGTAAAGCCTTTTTTAAAGGTTTTTATTAATATTTTTTTATTTTAATAACATCAATTATTTATCTTCCAATAAATTGGTTCTATATAATTTATATTGTAAGATTCGAGAATAATTTTTTCTTTATCAACGGAAAACAAAAGATCAATAGTTCCATGAGGTTCACCCTGAAGAAAATATTTTCCGGTTGCGGTTATTTCCGTTTCCGTCTGCTCGGTAATAACAAAACCAGCACAGCTCTGAACGCCGTATCCTCTTCCGCCCCGAACCATATAAAGCCTTCCGTCATATTCAATCATGTTCTGCTCAATTTCTTCCGCGAAAACATCTTCCGAAAGCCATTCTCCCAAAAAGGCGGAAATTTCAGCCTTGCTGTAATAATCTTCAACAAGATAACAATCCGCATCGCCGGCATCTTCATAATATCCTTCGGGGATTCCGTTTTCATAAATTTCGGAATTTTTCATCATCAGATCCGGAATCGCTTCGGCGGTTGTTCCGTTAACCTGTTCCTCTTTAAAAAGTCTTGCGTAAGTTTCGTCATCCCAATCAAAACCGGTGCAAAAAGTTTCCAAAAAAACTTCGTTCAGGGCGGCAATATGTTCCGCAATAAGCTCCTGTTCAATTTCCGGACAGCCGTTTTTTTCGACAAAGAAATAATCGAAATTTTCAAAAACCCATTCGCCGATGTTTTCGCTGATATACTCCGTAACCGAGAAAATAAGGTTTAATTTATCATCAAAAATCGCTTCGTCCGGAGTAAGGGCAATGGCGTGGTTCTTATCTATAACATACAAATATTTTTTATATGCTTCCGAACTGCTGTTTTCCGGGTCAAGATTTTTCCAACCGAGCAAAACCGTTGTTTCGTCCGCAACGGGCAAATTTTCCGGCGAAGGAAAATCTTCCGGATAGAAGGACGAAACATCGGGCTTATTGTTTTTATAAAAATCCAGACTTTTGTTTATCAGCGAAAGATATTCCTTGTGGTCCTCGGAATAATAAAGCTCATAAGCTTCATTTTCCACAACATAGTCATTTTCCTCCGGAATTTCGGTTTCCGGAGCGGAAACAACCGGTTCCTCCGGCAAAACCGGTTCGGAAGGTTCTTCCTGCACACAAGAGCAAAGCATCAGCAGAACCAACAAAATTGCAAAAAGTTTTTTGAACATAAAAGTTCCCCCCTTCCGGATGATTTATTCCAAAACAAATTCGGCATAAAACTTAACCTGCTCATAGTCTCCGGTTCCCCGAAAATCCATAACTTCTTTTTCTATTCTGTAAATTCCGCATGGAAGTTCGCCATAGTAAAACTCCCAGTTAGTTTCCACTTCGGTTTCACTTTCCGGAAAAACTGAAAGCAGCATATCATTAAAACAAACCGCAACGCCTTCCGGATGTTCAATCATCGGAACTTTTTTCCATTCGCCGTTGTCGTTTATTTCCAATGAAAAATAATCTCCCGTTCCAAGTTCACCTGTTGCGTTCCCTCCGGATTGATTGAAAACAACCGTAAGCCCTTTTTGATCAATGTTTTTCAGAGAAAGAACAAGTCCCCATTTTTCTTCATATTCATTTTCCTCATGAAAATTTTCAATTGGTCTTCCTGTTCTTGCGGGTTCACTTTTTTCTGCGCCACAGGAGCAAAGCATCAGCAAAGCAATCAAAATTGTAAAAAGTTTTTTGAACATAAAAAAGCCCCCTTTTATAACACTATTCTACATCATAACAGTGTCAAAAAGAAGGTTTTTTGTTCCATATTTAAATTTTTATTCCGAATAAGAATAAAAAAACGGCGGGAGAAAGCTCCCGCCATAAATTAATCTTTTAGATTCCAAGAAGTTTTGCGGTTTCCTCGCCTTTGGTACGAATCCAGCGGAGCGCAAGCCTTTCGGCGTTGCTTCTGTCGATGGCAATTCTTGCGAAAAGTTCGTCCCTGCTTTCAAAAACCATTTCCTCACGGACAAAATCAATAAGGAAAACGGGGATTTTCTTTCCGTAAAGTTCGGAATTCCAGCCGATTATATGGGTTTCCGCCGCGGGAATGTTTGCGTCGGAAACGGTTGGCTTAACGCCAACGTTGGTTACCGCGGGATAGAATTTTCCGTCAATATAAGCGGCGGAAACATATACGCCGAATTTCGGTATTATGTAATTTTCCGCAATGGGCTGGTTTATGGTGGGAAGGCCGAATTCCCTTCCAAGCTTGTTTCCGGAAACAATTTCCGTTTCAACGCAAAAGGGGTATCCCGCAAGAAGTTCCACCTCCGCCATATTTCCGTTTTCCGCGGCGGCGCGGATCCTTGTGGAACTTATGGCTTCGCCTTTATCGTAAATTTTTTCAACAAAGCAATATTCCATTCCGAATTTTTCGCAAAGTTCCGCCATTTCCTTTGTTCCGCAGGAAGCCTTGAAGCCAAAGCGGTAATCCGTTCCGCAAACAACTTTTTTACAGCGGAGTTTTCCCAAAAGGATATCCCGGACAAATTCTTCGCCGGAAAGCCCTTTAACGTCGCCGAAATCCGGCGCGTAAACATGGCGGATTCCGCAGGCCTTCATAATGCTGAACTTGATTTCCGGCGGCTCAAGGCGCTTTGCGCCGGCTTTTCCGGTGGGAAGGCTTTTTTCCGAAAAGGTAAAAACCCAGGGTTCAAGCCCTTCAGAAATAACCGCCCTGTGCAGAACTTCCCGGTGGCCTTTATGGACGCCGTCAAAAACCCCGAGGGCAACAACGGTATCGTTTTTAGGAAATTCGGTTGTGATAAATTCCATGCTGTCAGTCATCTTCCTCATCATAAAGTACGTAATCGAGGTAAAGTCCCTCGGCTTTTGCGGTTCTTCCCGCCCTGGTGCGGTCTTTGGATTCGATTATATCAAAAATTTCGTCCGCTTCGATTTTTCCTTCGTTAACCTCAAGAAGGGTTCCGACCATTATGCGGACCATGTTATAAAGGAATCCGTCGCCGGTTACGGAAAAGGTAACAAGGTCGCCTTCCCTTTCCACCTGGCAATCGAAAATCGTTCTGGTAAAATCCTCCTGGTCGCCGTTTGAACCGCAGAAAGCGGAAAAATCATAGGTTCCGATAAAATCGGTGCAAACCGCATCAAGATAGTTTTCGTCGATGGGTTTGGGGTAATGGAGCGCAAGTCCCTGCCAGAATGGGCTCATATACGGAGCGTTCCAGATTTTATAAACGTAACGTTTTCCCTTGCAGGAATAGCGAGCGTGGAAATTTTCGGAAACTTCCTCGCAATCGGTTGCGGCAATATCATCCGGAAGAAGCGCATCAAGGCTCCTGCGGATATGGTCACAATCCATTTCGCTTTCGGTTTTAAAGCTTACGCAGAACATGTTGGCGTGAACGCCGGCATCGGTTCTGGAACAGCCCTTGATGTCCGGCCGTTCGCCCTTGAAAAGCACCTGCATGGCGTTCTGTAGGGTTTCCGCAACGGTAACGGCGTTTTTCTGAACCTGGAAGCCGTGGTAATTTGTGCCTTTATAAGAAATTGTCAGCAGAAGGTTTCTCAAAGGCGGAACACCTCCGGTCCGAACATATTCATAAGGATAATCGCGGCAAAGCCGATGGCAACGAAAAGAGCTGCGCCGAAATCTTTTCCGGAAAGTTTAAGCTGCTTCATTCTTGTTCTGCCTTCGCCGCCGTGGTAACAACGGCATTCCATGGCAAGGGCAAGTTCGTCCGCCCTTCTGAATGCGGAAACAAAAAGCGGAATAAGAATCGGGATAAGCGCCTTCGCCTTTTGGATAACGTTTCCGCTTTCCATATCGGCACCCCTTGCTTTCTGCGCTGCCATTATCTTCTGGGTTTCATCGATAAGGGTCGGGATAAAACGCAGGGCGATGGTCATCATCATGGAAAGTTCGTGAACCGGAACTTTGATTTTCTGAAGCGGCTTCATAAGCCTTTCAAGACCGTCGGTAAGAGCAATCGGAGTTGTTGTATAGGTCAGAAGGCTACTTCCGGCAATAAGACAGATTATGCGGATGCACATGAGCACGGCGGTGAGCACGCCTTTTTCGGAAATTGAGATAAACTTCCATTCAAAAAGCGGTTCGCCCTCTACAAAGAAAATATTGAGCACCGCGGTGAAGATAATAATCGGCATAATGGGCTTTATGCATTTGATTACCAGCTTCCAGGGAAGTTTGGAAAGTGCGTAGAAGATAACGCCCATGCCTGCGCCGATAAGAAGCGAAAACAAACCGTCCGCAACGAAGAGCAGAACGATATACGCAACGATAAGGATGAGCTTCATCCTCGGATCAAGGCGGTGGATTATGGAATCCCCGGGGAAATACTGGCCGAAGGTGATGTCTTTAAGCATTATCTTTTCCCCCTTTTTCAAGGAGTTTGAGCACCGCATCTTTTGCTTCCGCAACAGTGAGCACGCTTTCCGGAACTTCGCATCCTTTTTCGCGGAGCTTTGCAAAAACGCGGCTTATCTGGGGAACTTCAAGACCCATTTCGCAAAGTTCATCAACCCTTTTGAAAATTTCGCGGGTTTCGCCGTACATAACGGCTTTGGAATGGTTCATTATGAGCACGTGGCTTGCAAAACGGGCAACGTCCTCCATGCTGTGGGAAACGAGGATTACGGTTGCGCCGGTGTTTTCGTGGTAAGCTTTGATTTCCGAAAGGATAAATTCGCGGCCTTTCGGGTCAAGTCCGGCGGTGGGTTCGTCAAGAATGAGCACCTCCGGTTTCATTGCGAGCACGCCCGCAATGGCGACTCTTCTTTTTTCGCCGCCGGAAAGTTCGAAAGGCGATTTTTCAAGGTAATCCGCGGTAAGGCCGGTGTGTTTTGCCGCTTCAAGAACCCTTTCTTCAATTTCCTCATCGGAAAGACCCATGTTCTTAGGGCCGAAGGCAATATCCTTGCGTACAGTTTCCTCAAAAAGCTGGTGCTCGGGATACTGGAAAACAAGGCCGACTTTAAAACGGAATTTTCTTATATCCTTCGGATTTGCCCAAAGATTTTCCCCGCCGACAAAAACCTTGCCGGAAGTGGGTTTGATAAGTCCGTTAAGGTGCTGGATCAGGGTGGATTTACCGGAACCGGTGTGGCCGATAAGGCCGACGAAGGAACCTTTTTCAATTTCGATATTGATGTTATCTATTGCGCGGTGCTCATAGGGAGTTCCGGCGGAATAGACGTAGCTTAAATTTTCGGTCTTAATGATTATTTCAGCCATTCTGAGCACCGCCTTTCAGAAGTTTTTCAAGAACGGCAACGCATTCTTCCTCCGTGAGCACGCAATCCGGAATATCAAAACCCGCTTTTTTAAGTTCGTGGCAAAGTTCGGTAACCTGGGGAACGTCAAGGCCGCGTTCCTTGATTTTTTCAACACTTCCGAAAACTTCCTTCGGGGTGGAATCCATTATTACCTTTCCGTCATCCACAACAACAACACGGTCGCACATGGCGGCTTCGTCCATATAGTGGGTGATTATTACAACGGTGATTCCAAGTTCCTTATTAAGCTGTTTTATGGTTGCCATAACCTCCCTGCGGCCTTTTGGGTCAAGCATTGCGGTGGGCTCATCAAGAACAACGCATTTCGGGCGCATTGCGACAATTCCCGCGATGGCGATTCTTTGCTTCTGGCCGCCGGAAAGCTGGTTCGGCGCATGGAGGCGGTAATCGTACATATCGACTTTTTTAAGCGCATCGTCAACCCTTTCGCGGATTTCCTTCGGCGGAACGCCGAGATTTTCCAGCGCAAAAGCAACGTCCTCTTCGATTATGGTAGCAACGATCTGGTTATCCGGGTTCTGGAAAACCATTCCCACTTCCTGGCGGATTTCAAAAAGCTTTGCTTCTTCGGCGGTGGAAATTCCGCTTACGGAAACGCTTCCTTCCGTCGGAACAAGAATTGCGTTGAAATGTTTAGCAAGGGTGGATTTTCCGCTTCCGTTATGGCCGAGAACCGCAACAAATTCTCCCTCTTCGATGGAAACATCAACTCCATCGAGAACAAGGGAAGGAATTTCGCCTTCATAGCTCGGGTAGCTGAAGCTTATTCTGTTTGCTTCGATAAAACTTTTCTTAGACATTTTAAATCCTTTTTTGTGTTATATTCTAACCGCGGGGAAAAATCCCCCGCAATAAAATTCGTTTTTATTTAAAAACCCAGGTTACTATCTTTTCGGAAAATTCCATTCCGATTTTCTTCTGTAACCCTGTGGATTTTTCGTTTCCGACAACAACATGTCCGAAGGGAATTCTTCCTTCGGAAAGGCGGCGATTAAGGTTCCTTGCCTCAAGAGCAATTCCTATTCCCATTCTTCTGTATTCCGGAAGAACGGTTAAAAGACCCATGGAACCTTCACCGTGGAAACCGATGAATCCGGCGCAGTTTCCTTCTTTATCAAAAGCGCCGATCATTCCGTATTCAATCCGGCTTTTCATATATTCTTCATCGTCGTCGTAATTTTTGCATACGAAGGAAAGGTTTTCTTCCGTAAGCGGCCGGAATTCAATCCCCGGAACATCGGATTCCAAAACCGGTTCCTTTTTGGAATATGCCGCCTGGTAACAGGGCATCATTTCCGCCGCTTTTCCCTTTGCTTCAAAAAACTTCGGAATAAGTTTAAAGGGGCGGACAACCGCCATATATCTTTCTTCCGGCATAAGTTTTGCCATTTTTTCCATGGCTTCTTCCGTTTTTGCGGAAATTGCGTAGGGTCCTTTTTTACCCATCCGGAGCATTACTCCGTCCTTTTCGGAATAAAGAACCTTTGTCCCTTCATCAAGAAGGGCATCCAGCATATCCGCGTGATATGCAAAATCTTCTTCAAGAAAAGGTTTAGGGTCAAGCATTAAAATCACTTCCTTTTCAGCCTTCCCCTCGAGGGGAAGGTGGCAAAACCTAAGGTTTTGACGGATGAGGTGTTTTTTCCTAAAGATGAATTCAATTCTGTTTAACGGATGCTTCGCATCCTACACCTCATCAGTCTTTCGCCTTCG
The DNA here is from genome assembly GCA_017521825.1 of Oscillospiraceae bacterium. Classification (GTDB taxonomy): domain Bacteria; phylum Bacillota; class Clostridia; order Oscillospirales; family Ruminococcaceae; genus UMGS1668. The sequence continues at coordinate 8,287 of JAFXBK010000017.1, read as the reverse complement.
GCGAAATCCAGCTTCTCCTCAAGGAGAAGCCTTTTTTATTCTTTGCTCCAGATTGCGGAAGAACCGCAGGGAAGCGCCATTCCGCTTTGGGTTACCGGAAGGCCGATTTCTTCCGCTTCAACTTTTCCGCCGAATTTTTTCATGGCGGAACCAAGAACATAGGCCATGGTGGAAGCGGAAAGTCCGGTGGTATAGGAATTAAGAAGAACGAAAAGCGGGTCATCCGTAAGAACTTCCGCAACAAGGCTTACAAGTTCAAAAACATGTTCCTCAAGCTTCCAGATTTCGCCGCCGGGGCCTCTTCCGTAGGAAGGCGGGTCAAGGATAACTGCATCGTATTTGCTTCCGCGGCGGATTTCGCGTTCGACAAATTTTTTGCAGTCATCAACGATCCAACGGACGGGTTTTTCGTTAAGGGAGGAAAGTTCGGCGTTTTCCCTTGCCCAATGTACCATTCCTTTTGCCGCATCAACGTGGCAAACGGAAGCTCCGGCGGAAACCGCCGCAACGGTTGCGCCGCCGGTATATGCAAAAAGATTGAGAACGCGGATATCTCTGCCCCCGGCCTTTGCTTCTTTTATTTTTTCGCGCATCATATCCCAGTTAACGGCCTGTTCCGGAAAAAGGCCGGTGTGTTTAAAGCCGGTGGGACTGATTTTAAAAGTAAGGTCTTTATAATTAATTTTCCAGAATTCCGGAAGTTCCCTGCGGAATTCCCAATGTCCGCCGCCCTGGGAAGAACGGACATATCTTGCGTCCGCGTGTTTCCACATTGGGTGTTCTTTTGGGGTGTTCCAGATTATCTGGGGGTCGGGTCTTATAAGGATAACTTTTCCCCAGCGTTCAAGTCTTTCGCCTTCGGAACAATCCAGAAGTTCATAATCTTTCCAGTCTTTTGTAAATCTCATTTCAAAAATCCTCAGCTCAAAAGGTTTTTAAGGGTTTCGGCACATTCGTTAACAAGTTTTTTTATAAAGTTTTCGTCGCTGCCTTCGATCATGATTCGGATAAGCGGTTCCGTTCCGGAAGGACGAACAAGAATTCTTCCGTCACCTTCAAGCCTTCTTGTTTCGATATCAAGGTAGCTCTTGACTTCCGGGTCGTCGAGTTTTGCTTTCATTTCCTGGGTGGCTTCGATGTTCACCATAACCTGGGGATAAACGCGCATTATCTGTTTAAGTTCGGAAGCTTTCTTTCCGGAAAGTTTCATGGTTTCGATAATCATAAGTGCGGAAAGTTCGCCGTCGCCGGTTGTCATATATTCCGGAATAATAATATGTCCGCTCTGTTCTCCGCCAAGGGATGCATCAAGTTTAAGAAGGGATTCCAGAACATATCTGTCGCCGACTTTGGTGGGGTAACAGCTTATTCCGTTTTCCTCAGCAAATTTGAAAAGGCCCATGTTGCTCATAATGGTGGGAATAAGCATGTTTTTGTTAAGTCTTCCCTCTTCGCCGAATCTTTTTGCAAGAATGGCCATGAACATATCGCCATCGATAACTTCGCCGTTTTCGTCAACCGCAAGGCAGCGGTCCGCATCGCCGTCGAAGGCAACGCCGATATCAAATCCGTTTTCTTTAACGTATTTTCCAAGTGCATCAAGATGGAGCGAGCCGCAGCCGCGGTTTACGTTGGTGCCGTCCGGTTCACAGTTAAGGAAGGTTGCTTCTGCATTAACTTTTCCGAAAATTCTTTTTGCGGTGGAATAGGAAGCGCCGTTCGCGCAGTCAACCGCAATTTTTATTCCGGAAAGGTCGCCGACGGTGGAAGCAATATGTTCGGCGTAAAGTTCGACCGCTTCGGTGTTATGAGAAATTCTTCCGATTTTTCCTGTTTCGGCAAGTTCAATCGGTTCGCTTCCGTCAAGGACAATTCCTTCGATTCTCTCTTCCTGTTCATCGGTAAGTTTAAAACCGGTGGAACCGAAATATTTTATTCCGTTATACTGGAAGGGGTTGTGGCTTGCTGTAATCATAACGCCGCCGGAAGCTCCGAGCTTTGTAACAAGATATGCAACCGCGGGGGTTGGAACAACGCCGAGAAGTTCAACGTCGCATCCGACGGAGGAAAGTCCGGCGGCAACTGCGGCTTCGAGCATTGTTCCGGAAAGGCGGGTATCTCTTCCCACAATAACCTTCGGGGTGCCTTCATATTCGTTTTTAATAATAATTCCTGCCGCGCGGGAAATAGCCAGCGCAAGCTCAACATCAAGTTTTTCGTTCGCAATTCCGCGAACACCGTCTGTTCCAAAAATTCTTCCCATCAAATCACTCTCCCATTCTGATTTGTTCACATTCGCCGCAGGGCTGTGCCGGCATTGTAAGGCCAAGATGCTCATAAGCAAGAGCGGTCGCACAGCGTCCCCTCGGCGTTCTGGTAAGGAAACCTATCTGCATAAGATAGGGTTCATAAACGTCCTCAATAGTAACGGCTTCTTCGCCGGTTGCCGCCGCAAGGGTTTCGAGGCCGACCGGACCGCCGTTATAGTTTTTTATCATCATTGTAAGAATTCTGCGGTCGATTGCGTCAAGGCCGAGTTCATCAACTTCAAGCCTTGAAAGGGCTTCCGCCGCAATTTCCTTTGTTACAATTCCGTCGCCGATAACCTGGGCAAAATCGCGAATTCGCTTAAGGAATCTGTTGGCGATTCGCGGAGTGCCGCGGCTTCTTCTGGCAAGTTCCATGGCACCTTCGTGCTCAATTTCAATATTGAGTATTCCGGCGCTTCGTTCAACAATCCTGCAAAGTTCCGCCGGGGAATAAAGTTCCAGCCTTTCAACAACGCCGAAACGGTCCCGAAGCGGCGCGGAAAGCTGACCCGCCCTTGTTGTTGCTCCAACAAGTGTAAAATGCGGAAGATCCACGCGGATGCTTCTTGCGGAAGGGCCTTTTCCGACGATTATATCAAGGGCATAGTCCTCCATCGCGGGATAAAGAACTTCCTCAACGCTTCTGTTCATTCTATGAATCTCATCAATAAAAAGGATATCGTTTTCGTTAAGGTTTGTTAAAAGCGCCGCAAGGTCGCCGGGTCTTTCGATTGCCGGGCCGCTTGTTATTCGGAATCCGACACCCATTTCGTTCGCAATAATTTCCGAAAGGGTTGTTTTACCAAGGCCGGGAGGCCCATAGAGAAGAACATGGTCAAGGGCTTCGCCGCGGCGTTTTGCCGCTTCGATATAAACCGCCATGTTTTCCTTCGCTTTGGTCTGGCCGATATATTCATCAAGGGTTCGGGGGCGGAGGGAAAGTTCGTTTTCCCTGTCCATTTCTTCCATTTCGGGAGCGACTATTCTGTTTTCAAAATCCATCTGGTTGGAAAGCATTTAAAAATCACTCCTTATCTTTTCATGGCTATGGCTTTAAGCGCCGCCTTGATCATTTCATCAACAGGAAGGCTCTGGTCAAGTTTTCCGATAACCGCCGCGGCTTCGGAATTTGTGTAACCAAGGCTTACCATTGCGGCAATGGCTTCGCCGGCGGCACCGCCGATTTTTCCGACAGAAACGGAAGGCGCGGAAGCAAAACCCTTGGAAACGGAATCGTTCGAAATTTTGTCACGGAGCTCAAGGATAATTCTCTGGGCGGCTTTTGGGCCGATACCCTTTGCTCTGGTTATGGCTTTTGCATCGCCGGAGGCAACCGCAAGAGCGAAAGAATCCGTGGTGAATTCCGAAAGAACCGCAAGGGCGGCCTTCGGGCCGATTCCGGAAATGGAAGTAAGCATTTTAAAGCAATCCTGCTCCGCTCTGTCATAAAAGCCGTAAAGGTCGGAACCGGTTTCCTGGTTATATGTCATTGTTGTGTAAACAAAAACTTCGCTTCCGCTTTGGGGAAGGCAGGAAAGAGTTGTTGCGGAAGCCTTGCAAAGATAGCCGACGCCGGCACATTCCACAACAAAAAATCCTTCTTCAACGTGCAAAAGTTTTCCGTTAAGGCTGTATATCATATCTTTTACCTCAAAAAATTTTTTTCGGGCGGATGATATCCGCCCCTACGGTAAATCGTATTGTTATATCTCTTTTATCGCTTTGGAAAGGCGCGAACCGTGGCTGTAACCGTGGCAGATTGCCGCCGCCAACGCGTCCGCGGTATCGTCCGGCTTCGGAACGGCTTCCAGCCTTAAAGTATCCCGGACCATTATCTGAACCTGGTGTTTTTCCGCCCTTCCGTAACCGACCAAAGACTGTTTTATCTGGAGCGGGGTATATTCAAAAATCGGGATTCCCGCCTGTATCGCCGCAAGAAGGATAACTCCCCTTGCTTCCGCAACGTCAATGGCGGTTTTCTGGTTGCTGTTGAAGTAAAGCCGCTCGATACTCATACACTCCGGTTTTGTTTCCGCAATAACTTCTTTTATCGTATCGTAAATCATCCGGAGCCTTTCTTCAAAAGGCGTTCCCGCGGGGGTATCCACCGCACCGAATTTTACCGGATAGAACTTGTTTTTTACGTAATCCACAACCCCGACGCCGACTATTGCATAGCCCGGGTCAATTCCGATTATTCGCAAGCGGTTTCACCTTCCTTATAAAGTTACCCAATTTGACATTTTATTATAACATATAATACATATATAAGGCAATTAATTTTTTATGAATTTAACAGCAAAAATTGCGCTGGACAAAAAGTTTTATTTGCTGTAAAATCAAACCGGATTTCATATAAAGGAGATTTTTTGATATGACAGACGAAATGCTTGTTTCCCTTGCGAAGGAAGAAGGCTTCGCAAACGCCGCTGTGGTCGATACCGCAGATATTGTTTTTGACGAAGCTTTCCGCCCCTATTGCGCAGAAAATCTTTGCGGAAAATACGGAGTGAATTATTCCTGCCCGCCGGATTGCGGAACCCCCGAAGAGATGAGAAAACGCGTTCTTGAACACAAACACGCCCTCGTTCTACAAAGCATCTGGCCGATTTCTGATTATAAAGACGGTGAAGCTATCAAGAAGGCAAAAGGGCAGCATAACGCCGCCGGTCTTCGCCTTATGAAACGCCTTCGTGAAGAAGGACACCAAGGATTTATGATCGGTTCCAGCGGCTGCAGCCTTTGCAACCCCTGTGCCATAACCGAAGGAAAACCCTGCAATTTTCCGGAGCTGAGATTTTCCTGCATTTCCGCTTTCTGCATCCACGCAAGAAAACTTGCGGAAAGCGCCGGAATGGAATATGACGGAAACGGAACCCTTGCTCTTTTCGGGCTTTATGTCTGCGATTAAAAAAACGGCGGAAAATTTTCCGCCGTTTTTTATCATATTTTTACCGGGTAATATTTCATTGTGATGTTTTTCGTATCGAAAACAACGTCGCAGCACTGCTTGCGTTTTCCGCCTCCGACAAGAAGCAGGAAATGTTCGTTATCTTCCCAAACCATGGAAATTGCCGCATCCTTTTCCGCAAGAATAACAAGCTTACAAACGTCCTCGTTGGAATCACATTCCGCCGAAACTTTTATATACATAAGTCCTTTTGCCAGACCGGAAGAACCCATGGAAATTTTTATCCAGTTGTTGCCGAAGGGAGAATCAAATTCTTCTTCGATAAGGTCGTCTTTTATCTCTTTTGAAATTTTACCGGCCAGAACAGCGGCGGTTGCCAAAGCCGCAATTCCGGCGCCAAGACCGAACATAACACCTTTTTTCATAAACAATCCCCCATTCGTTTTTTATAAAATAATTATCGCACAAAGGGGATTTTTTGTAAACAGAAAAAACAAAAAAACCTGACGAAACGGCTGTTTCATCAGGTTTTTTATTATGGTGGACGGTACAGGACTCGAACCTGTGACCTTCCGCACGTCAAGCGGAAGCTCTACCAGCTGAGCTAACCGTCCATCTCTTAGTAGAGCTTGATTATTATACCGCATTGAAATTAAAAAAGCAAGCATTTTTTGAAATTTTTTTAAAATTTTTTATTCCGCGCTTTTAAATTCAAAGTTTGAAAAAGTGAATTTTGTTTCGTAAAACGGAAATTCCGCGCCTATAAGCGAAAAATCTTCCGCCGAAAGAACCGCGGAAAAATCCCCGAAATCCGCGGTAAGATTTTCGTTTTCGGTGCTCAGGGAAAAATCTTCCGGGTCGGAAAGTTCCTCAAAAAGTTCTTCCAGAAGCAAAAAAGGCGTTCCTTCCGGAAGGGAATTTTTCCGGATTTCCTGCTCCATTCCGTTATAAGTTATCTTTGCGTGCTCATCAAAAATTTCAATCCCCATTCCGGAAAGTTCCGCCGGAGAATTCAGAGAAATGCTGATGCTCATGCCGTTTTTTAAAACGTCGAATTCCGCCTTGTTATCTCCGAAAACAATCATCGCCGAAGCGGAAAAATCCTTTTCATAAGCTTTCGCAACCTCCTGCGGAGTTGCTGCCGGGGAATTTGAGCACCCGGAAAGCAACAAAACAAAAGCTGTGAGCATGATAATTCTTTTCATAAAAAATCCTCCCCTTTCGGAATAATTTATATCCGTTTGGGGAGGTTTTTATTCATCAAAGGCCTTTTTCCGCAAAAATTTTGCAAAGATAATCCGGAATATCGCTCGGAAGCATTCCGTATTCGGAAAGGTCCTTTGCGGCCCTGTCCGCCGCAAGACCGTGGAGATAAACTCCGCAGACAGCGCAGGCCGTTTCGATATAACCCTGGGCCGCGAAGGAAGCGATTATTCCGGCAAGGCAATCGCCGCTTCCGCCTTTCGAAAGCCCGGGGTTACCGGTGGAGTTAAAATAAATATCGCCGTTCGGTTCCGCAATAACCGTTGAAGAATCCTTAAGAACAACTATGCAGCCATATTCTTTTGCGGCTTTGGAAGCCGTTTCAATTCGTTTTTCAACGGTTTTCGGAATGGAAATTTTGCAAAGCCTTGCCATTTCTCCCATATGGGGAGTGATTATCGGAATCTGTTTTGCTTTTTTAAGAACTTCCGGTTTTTCGGAAATGCAGTTGAGCCCGTCCGCATCCAGAACAACGGTGCAATTTGCGTTTTCCAGAACAAATTCCACAATTTCGCCGATATCTTTTCCTCTTCCAAGGCCGCAGCCGATTAAAACCGCATCAACTTTTTCGAAATACGGAAGAATTTTTTCCTTCGCGGAAGCGGAAATTGTTCCGTCATCGTTTTCCAAAAGAGGAAGGAAAGTTGCTTCCGGAATTCTTCCGGCAATCATGGAAACAACTTTTTCCGTGGTGGCAACGGTTGTTATTCCCGCTCCGGATTTCATTGCGCCCAAAGCGGAAAGAACCGCCGCGCCGGGAAAATTACCGGAACCGGTTATGCAAAGAAGCTTTCCGAAGGTGCCTTTGTTGGAAAAACGGGGTCTTCTTCTAATTGAAGAAAAAACCATTTCCTCGCTTGTGGAAAAACAGTTCTGGGGAACCTGTTCCCGAACTTCGTGAGGAATTCCGATATCCACAACTTCGGTTTTTCCGCAAAATTCTCTTCCGGGAAGAAGAAGGTGGCCGGGTTTTGCCGCCTCGAAAGCAACGGTAAAATTAGCTTTAACTGCGTTTTTTGCCGCAAGGCCCGTTTCCGCATCAACTCCGCTTGGAATATCGAGGGAAATTTTTATCGCAAGGTCGGAATTTATCATTTCCGCAATTTCGTCATAGGGCGCGCGGAATTCGCCGGTAAAGCCGGTTCCGAAAAGCGCATCGATTATAATATCCGCGCCGCCGAGGAATTCATCAACCTTTTTGCGGTCAAGAACAAAATCCAGCATGGTTATTCCCGCCTGGATTATACAGTTATACATATATTTCGCTTCGTCGCTTCTGGGAATTCCGCCGCAGAGAACGACAATTACGTTTGCGCCTTCTTCAAAAAGCTTTCTTGCAACAACAAAACCGTCGCCGCCGTTGTTTCCGCTTCCGCAAAAAATCATAAAATTCCTTCCGGCAACATTCGAAAGAGTTTTACGGATAAACGCGGCGGCGGCACAGCCGGCATTTTCCATAAGGCGCTGGTAAGTTACGCCCATTTCGTCCGAAAGGCGTTCTTCGGTTTTCATCTGGTCAACTGTAAGAATTTTCATGGAGATATCCTCCTTTCATACGATATTTTCATTATACCACCAGGTTTATATTTTTCAATCGAAAAAAGGCTTGAAAATTGCTTTTAATTATGTTATTATCTCTTTTGTTGTTAATATATACAACGCGTTGACCGGGAGAGTAGGTTTTATTTTTCCGAAAAGAGAGGAAAAACCATTGGGCTGAAAGTTTTTCCGCGGATAAAATTTTTCTCGAAGTTCACCCGCGAGCGGTTTTGCTGAAAGTTTTTTCGATTAGGCAAAAACGGGT
>JAFXBK010000016.1 GCA_017521825.1 Oscillospiraceae bacterium | reverse complement strand
GAAAATTTAAACATCTTGAACCTCGCTTTTCATATAACTTACATATTTTAATATTGTCGGTTAAATTTCGGTTATTCAAAAAGGGAAAATTTGCATAACAATAAAGAAATTATTTTGAAGTTTTTTATAAATAATTGAAACTCTTTTTATTTTTAGTGACAAATTCAGATTTTGGTGTTAACATTAGGTATAAACGTTTTTTTTGAGGTTTGAAATGTTCAGAAAAATTTATAAAAAACTGACCTATTCCCAATTTCTTGCGCTTGGCTTTATGGTTGTAATTCTTTCAGGAACTTTTTTGCTTTGTCTTCCGGTTTCGTCAAAAACCGGAAGCTGGACAGACCCTTTGACTGCGCTTTTCACCGCAACAAGTTCCACATGCGTAACCGGTCTTGCAGTAAAGGACACATATCTTTATTGGTCGCGCTTCGGTCAAATTGTTCTTCTTTTCCTGATACAAATCGGCGGACTTGGGTTTATGTCTATTTTCACCATTTTTTCGGTTTTTTTGAAGAAAAAAATTTCTCTCGGAGAAAGAAAAATCCTTGTTCAGATTTCCGGAAACATGAGATATCACGGCGTTGTTTCCATGATGAAAAAAATTATTTTTGGAACTTTTCTTATCGAAGGATTAGGCGCGCTTGTTCTTTCTTTTCGTTTTTGCCGCGAAATGCCCTTCGGAGAAGGACTTTTTTATTCGGTTTTCCATTCGGTTTCCGCTTTTTGCAATGCGGGTTTTGACCTTATGAGCCAATTCAGTTCCGAAACTTCTTTTTCATCATATTCCGGCGATTGGCTTGTTAACCTTACTCTTATGTCTCTGATTATAACCGGTGGAATAGGTTTTCTTGTTTGGGACGATTTTGAAAATCACCGTTTTAATTTCAGAAACTATTGTCTTCACAGCAAACTTGCTGTTCTATCGAGCGCAATTCTTCTCTCATTCGGTTTTGTTTTTTTCCTCGTTTCAGAATGGAACGCTTCTTTTTCTGAAATGTCCGTTCCGGAAAAAATTCTTGCGGCAATGTTCCAATCCACAACAACAAGAACCGCGGGTTTTTGCACCGTTCCGCAAAACGAGCTCAGCGAAGCAGGGAAGCTTTTTACTTCCGTTTTTATGTTCATCGGCGGAAGCCCTGCTTCGACCGCCGGCGGAGTTAAAACAACTACCATTCTTGTTGTAATACTTAGCTCCATCGCTTCCGCAAGAAACATTAAAAATGTCACTATTTTTAAAAAACGCATTGCCGAAAACGTTGTTCATCAAGCAACTTCCATCTCCACAATTTATCTTTGCGCCATTATTCTTTCCTGTGCAATAATGACAATTATTGAACCTTTTTCTCTTTCCGATATGCTTTATGAAACCGTTTCCGCTGTCGGAACAGTTGGGCTTTCCGTTGGAATAACGGCGGAACTTACCGTTTTTTCAAAATTGCTTTTGATTTTGCTTATGTTCTTCGGAAGAATCGGCGGGCTTTCGCTTGTTCTTGTTCTTGCGGAAAAACAAACGCCCATTTTTACGGAACGCCCTGTTGAAAATATTTTGATTGGTTAAGGAGAAAATAAAATGAAATCTATTCTTGTTCTCGGTCTTGGAAGATTTGGAAGACATCTTGCCCACAAACTTCAACAACTTGGAAACGAAGTTATGGTAATTGATAAGGACGAAGCGCTTGTTGAAAAATATTCCAACACTTTTACCGATGCGCAGATTGGCGATTGCACCGATGAAGCGGTTATCCGTTCCCTTGGGGTAAACCAGTTTGATGTTTGTTTCGTTACAATCTGTGATGATTTTCAGTCTTCCCTTGTTACCACTTCCCTTGTTAAAAAAATGGGTGCACGCCACGTTGTTGCAAAAGCAAAAAGGGATATTCAGGCGGAATTTCTTAAGAAAATCGGCGCGAACGAAGTTATTTATCCGGAAAGGGAAATTGCGGAAAGCGTTGCGATGCGTTATAATTCTGACAACATTTTCGATTATATTGAACTTACAAGCGAATATTCGATTTATGAAATTCCTATTCTTCCGGAATGGGCAGGAAAAAATATTCTTGAACTCAATATCCGGAAAGAATACCGCGTAAACATCATCGCAATTAAGCACAAGGAACATCTTCAGCCCATGCCGGGACCGGATTATGAATTCCGAAAATCTGACCACGTTGTTGTGCTTGGAAAAAGCGACGATATTTTTCGCATTGCCGGAAAAGCAATTAAATAAAAAAAATACGCCTGCATTTTTATGCAGGCGTATTTTTCAAATTAAATCAAGAATTTTTGCGGTTTTCTCTTCAACAAGCGAAAAATCCATCTCTTTTATATAAAAATATTCCAGTTCGTCGTGCAGGGATTTTGCCTCCTTCATGCACAAAGCTGCTTCGCCTATTAAACTTGAAGCAAGGCGAAGCGCAAACCTTATCCTTATTTTATGGCGGGAATATTTTTTTGGATCATAAAATCTTGAGGAATGTATGGTTCTTTTTACTTTTATATCCGCGCTGTGGCGTTTGTTGGACGTTATAAAGCCAAGTTTAAGCGAAGGTATAAAAATATGTTCCGTTTTTTCCGAAGGAAAAAGCGGACATTTACAGGTTATTACATCAAAACCGTTTTCCAGCGCATATTTTCGCACCGTGTTCATAAAAATGCGCGATGCGGCGCCGGTTTCGTCCTCGAAGGCAAAAATCCTTTCGCAAAGAATTTCCGGCGTTCTGTTCATAAAAACAACTCCGCTTTCCGTTACGGCGCTTAAAAAACGCTGTTTTTCCGTTCCGCGTTTTTTATCCTTTTTCCCGATTTCTCTTGCACAGATTTTTAAAGCGGCATTTTCGGTTTTTCCGAAAAAAAGCGATTCCGCACCAAGGCGGCCCGCTTCCTCCAAAAGGTTTGCGGCGGCGGAAAGATAGCGCCTTGCTTCCTCATGAAGGCGGCGGTTGGAATCGAAAAGCGATGCAATTTCCTTTTTATGTTCCCGAAGATTTTTTTCGTTCCAGCAATCCGAAAGGTCAAGGGTTTTTTCGTAAGCTCCCGGATATTTGGGTTCCGCCGCATGTGGAAGGGTTGCATCCACCGCAACAAATTTTCCGTCAGACGTAACAACCGCATCAAGCGAACCGGGATCCGCGGAACAATAAAAAACCTCCGTGCTCAGGCCTTTTTCCATGAGCACCGAAGCTATTTTTTTGAGCATTGTTGATTTTCCGGTTCCCGGGCCGCCTTTTAAAAGGAAGCATTTTCCGTTAGGAGCTTCCGAAAAAAGCTGGTCAAATCTTGTAAAATATCCTTTCGGAGCGTTTGCGCCGAAAAACCACCCCGGAATTTTATCCAGATCTTGCATATATGTATCTCCTCCCTTCGTAATTTATTTTATTCCAAAGGAAGGAACAAGGTTAATTTTTATATGTAGCAAGGGAAAAACTTCTTCCTTTTCCCCTGCGGAAACTTTTTTGGATATCAGATGGAATCGATATCTATCATATCCTTAATGTTGATGGAGCCTTCGGAGCGGCGCATCTCTTCTTTTTTGGAACCAATGGTATTCATATGGGTAATGATACGTTCCTGCTGCATAGGATTAAAAGTTCCAAACGGTCTTACCCTTTTGGGGTCGTTTTCAAACGCCGGTCCGCCCATGTTTTTAAGTTTCTCTCGGTTACTGCTCATTTCTTTTTCACCTCGGTTTTATTTTTGACTGAAGCAGCTTTTATATTCCGGAAAAATTATGGCAAAGCTTTTTTGGGAAAAACAATTTTTCCGGTGGAAAAAATTTTTTCAAAAACCGAAACAACAAAACCTATTCCGCACCAAAGAAGGCTGTAAACCGGGCAGATCTGGCCAAGGATGTTCCCGGGAACTGCGGAATAATTCCAGACGGACATTCCGAGAAAAAGATTGAAAACAACCCCAAAAACAAGTTCCACCCCGGTTATAATTCCGCCGCCGATTATCGCCCTGAAATAATGCGGCGCGTTTTTTAGCTTTTTAAAGGTTTTTATTAAAAACAAAAGCGAAATTCCTCCGGCGGCGGCCATTGACCAATGGCTGTAGCCGCGCCATAAAGTTTCGAGAAAAAAATAACCCGCCGCGCCGATTGCGAAGATTTTTCCGTCTTTTTTAAAATTTTCCATCAAATCACCCGGAATTATTTTTTACGGAAAAGGGATAAAAATTCCGGGTAAAAAATGGTATAATATCATATAATTCGTTTTGTGGAGGAATTTATGAAGCGCGTTCTTGTAATCGGCGGAAACGGAAGCGGAAAAAGCACTTTTTCCCGAAAACTAGGGAAGAAAACCGGCCTTCCGGTTGTTCATCTTGATAAAATCTTTTGGCGCGGAAACTGGGAATATATAGCCCGGGAGGAATTTGACCTTCTTCTTTCGGCGGAACTTAAAAAAGAAGAATGGATAATAGACGGAAATTTTGAACGCACCCTTGAAGACCGGATCAAATTTTGCGACACGGTTTTTTATTTTGATTTTTCAACCGTCAAGTGCCTTTTTGGCGTTACCGAAAGGGTTTTGAAAAATTACGGAAAAACAAGGCCGGATATGGGCGGAAACTGCCCGGAAAAATTTGACCTTGAATTTTATAAGGCGATTTTGCGCTTCAACAAAAAGAACCGGCCGAAAACCAAAGCCCTTTTGGAAAAATACAAACCCGATGTAATTGTTTTTAAAAACAGAAAACAGGCGGAGGAATATCTTAAAAATCTCTGATTCTGTTTCGCATCCGCACCTCATCCGTCAGCTTCGCTGGCACCTTTCCCTCGAAGGGAAGGCTTTTTTGTATTGACGGAATTATCGTAAAAATGATATAATAAGTTATTAAATTTAATTTTTTGGAGGAAAACATGGCTAAACAAGTTTGGAAACCCGCAACTCTTCTTTCTCCTCTTCCGGCGGCGCTTGTAACCTGCGGAACTGTTGAAAAACCCAATGTTCTTACCATTGCCTGGACCGGAATTATCAACTCCAGCCCCGCAATGACCTATATTTCCGTCCGTCCGGAAAGATGGAGCCACCACCTTATCGCAGAAAGCGGCGAATTTGTTATCAACGTTACCACCGATTCCCTTGTTCGCGCGGCGGATTTTTGCGGAGTCCGTTCCGGCAAAGATACCGACAAATTCGCGGAAATGAAACTTACCGCCCTTCCCGCTTCCAAGGTTTCCGCACCTATCCTTGCCCAAAGCCCCATTTCCCTTGAATGTAAAGTAACCGAAGTTAAACATCTTGGAAGCCACGATATGTTCATTGCGGAAATCGTCGCAATCCAGGTTGACGATAAATATATCGACGCAGACGGAAAACTTGACCTTCGCAAAGCCGGCGTTATGTTCTATTCCCACGGAGAATATTTTGCCCAAGGCAAAAAAATCGGCCAGATGGGATATTCCGTTAAGAAAAAACGCGCCAAAAACCCGAAACTTGCAAAGAAAAAAGAAAGCAAATAAAACGCAAAAAAATCCCGGCCGGCGGCCGGGATTTTTTTATTTGTTCGCCTTACTGATTCTGTAAATTCCGATTCCGAAAAAAATTGCGGCGATAAAAAGAAGCGAAAGAAGAAAGATAAAATTTACGTTTCCGTTAATACATTCTTCCCAGTTATAAAAATCTATCCTATAACTGCTGTCCGAAGGGCCAAAAAGCTTTTCCGCAACAAAATTTGCCAGATAAAGCATAACTGAGCTTAATGCTGTGCAGATTCCTGCTTTTAAAAACGCATCGGATTTTAAAGTACAAATATATGCGGACAAAATAACCGGCACAAAACCATAGCAGGTCATAATTATCGCTTTCCAAAGCGGAAAAGTTTCCCAAAAACGTATGTTGACAATCATCAGAACCGCCAGAACAAAAACCGTACCGAAGGCAATTAAAAATTTCCAGCGTGACAGTTTTGTTTTGGACAGCAATATCGGTAAAAACAGCAGAGCATAACCCATTAAAGTTCCGATACAGGCTGTTACAAACCACGAAAAACCTTTTGTATATACCGCGCAGACAAACAAAAGCAGACATATTGAAAGGTAGCTTGTTGACGCAAAAACCAGAAGTTTTTTCGATTCAAAAAAACTTGTGAAAGTCGGTACGAATGAATAGGCGCAGATAAGCGCCGCCAGAACAACAAAAAACCAGGAAAGAGTGTGGTCCACCGCCAGATTGCAGATAAGACAAATCACCGCCGCGGCGATATATGAAATTGTCGGAACCCAGAACCAGGTTCCGCGGATAACGCGGAAATTTTTTGCCTGGCGTTTCATCTCTCTTTCCGAAGTATCGGTTGAGGATGTGATAAATTCGTGTTCGCTTATATCAAGAATCCGACATATATCGGAAATAAGAGTTATATCCGGATAGGATATTCCCCTTTCCCATTTGCTTACGGCACCTTCGGTTACATAAAGCATTTCCGCCAGTTCCTTCTGGGAATAGTTCTTTTCGGTTCGCTTGCTTTTGATGAATGAACCAAAGGTTTTTTTATCGGTCATTTTTGGACCACCTCCTGCCGTTATTTTAATATAACGGCTTTTTTCCGTCAATGGACTGTTGAGCCACCGCCATTTTTAAGTCATGACCACCCCTAAAAGGGGTGGCTTGGAACGCCCTGTAAGGGCTTAATGCTGCCAGCGCCTTAACGACGCTGGCTTTTTTAATTCTTGCTCAAGCCGTAGTGGACTGATTATTTAGCTTTACCCTTGAAAGGGTCT
>JAFXBK010000015.1 GCA_017521825.1 Oscillospiraceae bacterium | reverse complement strand
TCCTCCTTATTCTGCTTTTGCAACGATCAGGGAACGGATTACGCCGTCGGTGATGTTGTAGTGACGATCGAGCTCTGCCGGGAAGGAAGGAGCGCTGGTGAAGTTAACAAGCACATAATAACCTTCGGTCTCGTAATTGATGGGATAAGCAAGTCTCTTTTTGCCCCATTCTTCAACACCGTCAACAGTTGCGTTTTCGGAGATAAGAGTGGTGAATTTTTCAACGAGAGCAGGGATTGCTTCCTCATTCTTGCAGCTGAAAACCATAACGGTTTCATAGCTCTGGGAAAGTTTTGCCATCTTTGATACACCTCCTTTTGGACTTTGGCCCCGTTTATCGGAGCAAGGATGTTCGCTTTAAGTCATAAAGCAACATTGTTTATTATAACAGCCGGAAACCGGCTTGTCAACAGGAAAAAACGCGATTTTTAAAGAAAATTTGACATCTCGGGCATGATGAAAAATTCCGAACTTACTATATAGCCCGCGAGAACAAAACTTGCGGTAAAAGTAAGGGCAATAAAGATAAGCGGAACGATAAGGCCGGTGCCGCCGTTTTTCTGGAAAAAGGAAGAAATTTCTTTTTCGCTTTTGTTCGCAAGGAAAGTTCTTGCTTTTTTTATGTTTTCAACAACCTTGCGATAATAAAGGCGGTTAAAAAACATCATAAGCGCTATGCGGATTATCCATATAAGAAGGTTCGCAATAATGGAATAGATTGCAAGGGTTTCCTGGTGGGGAACGTTCCAGATAACCTGGGAAAGCATTCCCAGTTCAACGTACTGCTCCTGAACCATCTGGAAATCAAGCAGAAGGGTGGGAATGCTGAGGATAGAAGTTGCGGCAAAAACCGCAAGACCAAGACCATACATTTTTCGATAGAAAAGATAAAAATAGGAAAAAATAAAAGCGGAAAAGTTTGTGTCAAATTTTGCGCCTTTTGAAAAAGCGGCAAAACGGGGAAGGAAATATCCCACGTTGTTACGGACGTAAATTGCCATTTCCTTGGCGGAAACACCGTCGAAGGAAGCGGAAAAACTTTCGGTCAGAATTCTGGTTCTTTCGCGCTGGAATTCCTCAAAGGAATCGTCGTGTCTGTTACGGGTCGGTTCTGCCGAAAGGGGCGCGCCGCAGCTTAAACAATAACGGGAATTTCCGGGGTTTTCGGTTCCGCAGTTGGAACAAACGGCTTTTTCAGCCGGGGAAGTTTCGCCGGGTTCGGGTTTATGAACATGAGGAACGATAACGCTTTTCCATTCAAAATTTTCGCCGTGCTTTCCTTCGTTGGCGCAGGCGGAATGTTCCTTGTAACATTCTCTGTGGTGGGGAGTTCCGCATTCGGGACAGACAACGATATCGTCGCCTTCGGTAAAGTTTTTGCCGCAATATGGGCATGGGTTTCCGAGAAAGTTTTGCATTTTGGGGTTCCTTTCGCTAAAAAAGCATAAATTTCTTTATTATATTATAATTTTTTTCGGAAGGAAAATCAAACTTTTTTTAAAATGTTAATAAATTGTTTAATTATCGGAAAAAAGCTGTATTATTTTTTTTCTTTTTATCAAAATTTCTTTTGACTATTGAAGTAAAATAATATATAATATACTGTTGTATTATGTAAAATTGCGCCCGTAAGGGCTTTGACCGATTCGGAGGAATAAAGAATGCTTGAATTTGAAGAACTTAAACTCAGACTGGTTGCCCTTGAACCCCAGATTGAGGATCTTAAAGATGCGCTTGGCCTTGAACAGTGCCGTGCGGAAGTAAGAAGGCTTGAAGCACAGCAGGAAGACCCGAACTTCTGGAACGACGTTGAAACTTCCACCAAAGTTCAGCGTAAACTCAGCCAGCTTAACGGAAAAATCAATTCCCATAAAGACCTTGAAAACAGATATGAGGATACCATGACTCTTATCGAAATTGCTCTTGAGGAAAACGATCCTTCTCTTTATGATGAAGCTCTTCCGGAAGTTGAAAAACTTGAAAAAGACGTTGATGAACTTAAACTCACAACCCTTCTTACCGGCGAATATGACGAAGGCAACGCAATTATCACCTTCCATGCCGGTGCCGGCGGAACCGAAGCACAGGATTGGTGCCAGATGCTTTACAGAATGTACACCTGCTGGTGCAACAAACACCCGGAACTTAAATATACCCTTGTTGACTGGCTTGACGGCGATGAGGCCGGCGTAAAATCCGCCACCATCATTGTTGAAGGCCCCAACGCCTACGGTTTCCTTAAATCCGAAAACGGCGTTCACCGCCTTGTAAGGGTTTCTCCTTTCGATGCTTCCGGTCGCCGCCAGACTTCCTTTGCTTCTCTCGAAGTAATGCCGGAGATCGAGGACGATAAATCCATCGAAATCAAAGAGGACGATATCAAAATGGAAGTTTACCGCGCATCCGGTGCGGGCGGCCAGAAAGTTAACAAAACTTCCTCCGCAGTTCGCCTTATTCACATTCCCACCGGTATCACCGTATGTTCCCAGATCGAACGTTCCCAGTACCAGAACCGCGAAGTTTGTATGAATATGCTCCGTTCCAAACTTGTTGAAATCAAAGAACGCGAACACCTTGAAAAAATCGAAGATATCAAAGGCGTCCAGAAGGAAATTACCTGGGGCAGCCAGATCCGTTCTTACGTATTCATGCCTTACACCATGGTAAAGGACCACAGAACCGGTTTTGAAACCGGTAATGTTCAGGCTGTTATGGACGGCGAAATTGACGGATTTATCAACGCCTATCTCAAACAGATGAACAAAGGCCAGTTTGAAGGCGGAAACGACGATTTAGTTTAATTAAAGAAAAAACAGGCGGCTTTGCCGCCTGTTTTTATAGGTGATTTTATGATTAAAGCAGTTTTTATCGATATTGATGGCACTTTATTGGATTTTGAAGCCTGCGTTGAAGAATCCATGCGCGTTGGCCCTACCGAAAACGGAATCGAATATAAACCGGAAATGCTGGAAACTTTCCATAGAATAAACAACGGATTCTGGCGGGATCTTGAACAAGGGAAAATCACTTTTGAGGAACTTCTGGAACGCCGATGGGCAACGGTTTTCGAAGCTCTCGGAATTGACCTTAACGGCCCGGAATTTGAAAAATATTTCCGTGCAAGACTTCACGAAAGCGCGATTCCCATGGCCGGTTCTTACGAAATGCTGGAATATCTTTTTGGAAAATATCAACTTTTTGCAGCAAGCAACGGACCCCATGAACAGCAGGTCGAAAGGCTCCGCAAAGCGGATATGCTCAAATATTTCGAAGAGGTTTTCACTTCCGGAAAAATCGGAGCGGAAAAACCTTCCGCTGATTTCTTTACATATTGCTTCGATAAAATCGGCGATATAAAACCGGAAGAGAGCGTTATGCTCGGAGATTCTCTCACTTCCGATATGAAAGGCGGTTTTGATTTCGGAATGAAAACCATCTGGCTCAACCAAAGCGGAAAAGAAAAACCGGATTGGGTGGATTTTGAGATAAAATCTCTTGATGAAATCAAAAGCATTATTTAACAGAAGGGCGGGAGCTTGCTCCCGCCGTTTTTTATTAAAAAAACAAAGCCCTGCGGAATTTCCGCAGGGCTTTTGCGTTTATCAAAGAACTTTTTCGTAAGCAACTCTCGGGTCGCCGTTTTCAAGATGGATTATGCCGCATTTTTCAAAGCCGCATTTTTCAAGAAGCTTCTGCATTCCGATGTTGTCCTCGTGGGTATCCACACGGATGGAAGGGATTTTTTTGACTTCGCAGATTTTATCCGCAAGTCCCATAAGAGCTTTTCCAAAGCCCATTCCGTGCCAGTCCGGGTTGATTCCGAAGCGGTGAACAACAAGATAATTTTCGCCTTCGGTTTTCCATTCGCCTTCAATTTCGGAATAGGTGGGGTCTGCGCCGATTATAAAGGAGCCGAAGCCGACGAGAACTTCGCCCATATACATTACGTAAAGGGCTTTTTTGTCGGCATCCTCCGCAAAAATTTCGCGGGAGGGATAACCTTCGCCCCATTGATTTATGTTTTTCGGTTCAAAATATTCGTTTTTAATGCGGCGAACACAGCCGAGGATTGCGGGAATATCGGGTTTGGAGGCGGGACGTACTTTCATTTTGTTACTTCCTTTCGATTATCGGTTTTTAAGAAAGCGGATATCTTCGCCGACGAACAGAAGCCTTTTATATTCTCCAAGAATTCGGCTTGCGGTTCGTTCGGAATATCTTTCGGTAAGTTCCTTTACGGAAAGGTTTGTGCTGATTATTGTGGGGCGGTTTTCGTAAAGCCGCTCGTTGATAAGGTTTCCTATGGCGGCGGTGGTGAATTGGGAAGAAAATTCCGCGCCAAGGTCGTCAATTATAAGCAAATCGCATTCCGTATATTTACGCATTGCAAAATCGGTTCCGGAAAAGGAAAAATGCTCGCGCTCAAGTTCGGAAACAAGTTTTTGCGCCGGGGAATAAACAACGCCGAAGGCGGATTTTTCGTTTGCAATAACGGCTTTTGCAATGGAAAGGGAAAGATGGGTTTTTCCCAAACCGGTTTTTCCCATCATGATTATGCTCGGGGAACCGGCGGAAAATTCATTTGCATAATTTATGCAGAAATTATAATAATTTTGCATTTTTCTGCGGGGGTTGGTTCCGTCGGAAACACCGTTGTCAACGTAATACGAAAGGCTGAAATTTTCGAACGAGCACGCGGCGGAACCGGAGCTTGCCGCCAGTTCTTTAAGCGCTTCTTCGCGGCAGAGTTCCTTGTAGCATGAGCACAGAATTCCGTTTTTGCGGCCGATATCGTCGCATTTTTTACAGGTGTAATGCGGTTCAAGGTAATCGGAAGGAAGGCCGTTTGCCGAAAGGATTTCGGAACGTTTTTGCTGGATTGAGTCGATTTCAGCTTTCATGGAAGAAAGAACTTCATCGGGTTCGCTCTTTTGCCGAAGCATGAGCATGGTGAAATTTGCCATCTCGCGCATAAGCTGGTTATCAAGGTCGCGTACGGCCGGATATTTGGCGTAAACATCGGCTTTTTTTATGTTTGCGTCCCTGTCTGCAAGGCTTCGTCTTTCGTCGATTATGCGTTTTGCCCGGGAATAAACTTCAGAGGAATATGCCATCTTCTGCAAACTTCCTTTCTTAAGATTTTATAATAAAATAACTACATTTTAATATTCGGTGCTCGCTTGTGCTCAAATTACGGAATCATCGAGCATCATGCGGCGCTCGAGTTCATCAAGGTCAAAGGAAGGCTTTTCGGGTTTTGCTTTTGCCTTGTTTTCCGCTGCCGCTTCTTCAATGGTTCTAATGCCTTTCTGGTGCCAGCTGAGCAGGATTTTGTTTATGTAAGGGAAGGAAAGCTTTCCGGTTTTCTCAATACATTTTTCGTATGCAAAATGTATAAGTTCCGGAGAAATTTTGTATAAACGCCAGCTTTCGCAAAACTCTTTTTCTTTGGGAACAAGGTTCCGTCCGTAAATTTCAAGAACGCGTTTAACTTCGCCTTCCCAGCTTTTTGCTTCCTCAAGAACGCGCATGCGTTCCTCCGCGGCTTCTATGGTATCAATTCCATTTTCAAACCACTCAAGGGCGGTTTTTTTGACGTAAAAAAGGGTTCTTTTGTTTATGCTTGCACAGTACGCAATAACGGTTACAAGAACCTCCGGCGCAATTCCGACATAATCAAGAAGCCAGACGATGGTTTCGCTGTCGGAATAGGTAAAGGTTTTTCCAAGGATTCTTTCCGCTTCGGAAAAAACATGAGCCACCGCCGGGTCGCTTTCCTTAATTTTAAGGACTTCCTCCATGGTTGGCTTTGCTTCGGGAGCTTTTGGAATTTCACGCTTCGGTTCAGCCGGAACGGAAGGCAAAACCTTTTCCGGAACGGAAACCGGCGCGGAAACACCGTCACATTCAAGAATTCCTCTTCCGACCCAATAATCAAGAAGATCCTTTGCGTCCTCGGGGATTATTCCGAGTTCTTCGGCAACGTTTTCCGGAGAAGTTTCGGAAAAACCGCGGCTTAATGCAAAAAGAAGAACGCGAAGTTGGCCGGCCGTGCAAAGTTTTAAATTTTCAGCAGCCTCGTTCGGAACAAAAAAAGCTCCGCCGCCGCATTTTACAACAACCCTATATGCCATGGTTAAGTTCTCCTTTCGCAAAAGTTTCGTAAAATTCATTATACCACAGGGAATTTGGTTTTGCACTATGAAAAACAAAATTTGTCGCAGAAAATAAAAAAGGAACGCCGCAGGGCGTTCCGGATAAACAAAAAAGCTCATTCCAAAGAATGAGCTTTTTTCTGGAGCGGGTTACGAGGCTCGAACTCGCTACCTCGACCTTGGCAAGGTCGCGCTCTACCAGATGAGCTAAACCCGCAAGTCATTTTTGACTGCTCGACTATTATATCGAATCCGGGCGGCTTTGTCAATAGTTTTTCGAAAAATTTTTTAAAGTTTTTTCAAGGCTTTTTTTGCCACCGTACTTGAATAAAAAATGTTTCGGGTGTATAATAACGATGTAATATTACGCAGAAAAGGAGGGTTTCGCATTATGACAGGCGATATGCATTGCCACACCACAATGTCCGACGGTTCCACAACCCCGGAAATGCTCGTTCAATATGCCATTGATGCGGGACTCGATTTTATTGCCGTTACCGACCACGATACCATGGCCGGTGTCCAGACCGCAGTAAACCTTGGAAAGCGCAAAGGCCTTAAAGTTATTCCCGGCGTTGAAGTTTCCACGTACGATTCCAAAACCGGAAGAAACGTTCACCTTCTCTGCTATATGCCGAAAAAAACCGAGAAACTTGAAAAGCTTATAAACCAGACCCTTAAAAACCGCAACGAAGCAATCAAAGGCGTTATCGAGGAAGTTTCCAAAAATTATCCCATAACTTTTGATGACGTAAAAAAAGCCGCCGGCGGAGCCCAGTGCATTTACCGCCAGCACGTCGCAAGGGCGCTTATGGAAAGGGGATATACCTATTCCGTATTTTCCGATTTCAACGGAAAAGCTTTCGGAGATATTCCTTATGTCGTAAATTTCCCGGAAGTAAGGGAAGCGGCGGATATTATCAACCAGACCGGCGGAATCTGCTGCCTTGCTCATCCGGGAAGATATGATTCTCTCGAACTTGCGTGGGAACTTGCGGAAGCCGGAAAAATCCAGGCTATTGAACTTTCCCATCCGGCAAACAGCGAAAGCGACAGGGAAGAAATCGAAAAAATTATCAAAAAATATTGGCTTGTTCCTCTTGGCGGAAGCGATTACCACGGATATTACATCAGCTATCCTCATCCGCTCGGAACCTGCACAACTCCCGGCGAGGCTCTTGACGCTTTGCTGAAAGTAAGAGAAGAGCTTAATAAATAATTTTCCGGGACGGGGTGCAGGGTGCTTTGTCCCGTTTTGTTTAATTTGAAATCGGAGGTGACGGATTTTGTACGGAACTGATGACAGCGATATGAAAATTGTCGGAAAAAGGCTTCAGCCCATTGACGAAAGCGACATGGAAGCAAAACTCTATAACCATGAGCGGGAAAACGGAAACCTTGAAAAAGCGCATGATATAGGAAAGTTTTTTGCCGAAGCGCTTATGAACCAGAACGGTTTTGCCTACGAAAAAAACCGCGCTTCGGATTTTGAAGCGCGCAACCGCAGCATCCTTTTTGCGTTTACCGCCGACAGAGTTTTGAGCACCTTTATGCCTAACCATATTATTGCGCGTTCCGCCCAGAACGAGTTTTTTGACGAGATCCGCCGCAGAGATATAGGGCTTTACGAATCCATTTCCCGTTCCGGAGCATTTTCGATGTATCTTCTTTGCAGGAGAAGGGGAGACGGGCGCTACAGCGGAGTTGGAAAGGTTTATGCCGGCGTTATACGCCGTCCGGACGACGAAGCAACGGCGGAAAAAGGCGACGAAATTTATGAAAAGTACTTCGATTTTTGCATTGAGCATATAAAAAACATCGAATTTGCCTTTTGAGCACTGCAACTTAACAGGAAAAACCAAAAGAAGGAGCCGCAAGGCTCCTTTTTTATACTCGAAAGTATATGGCGGTGCTCAAAAATTCACAAAAATTTTACAATTTTAAAAGCCGTGCTCACAACGAATTGTTTAATGCTCAAAAAAGTGTAATTGCGCTTTAACTTACTAAAATGTCAATAGAAAAACGCAAAAAAAACTTTGTTTTCTTTAATTATTTTTCTTATAATATACTTTACAAATCGGGGCAATCTCTGTATAATATAGCTGTATAGGACTTGAAGTGCGTCTATAGGTGCGCCCTTGGACAAAACTTCATATTTTGGAACAGGAGGAAGTATCACAATGTCTCAGAACAATGAATACTCTTTGCCGCCTCGCTCAATACAGGAGTACGTTCCCGGAAAGCAGGTCACTCTTGCCCACAGAATTTCCAAACCGGACAGAATGATCTACAAAAAGCTCGGCCTTACCGATGAATTCACCGAGGCTATAGGCATCATCACCATCACGCCCTCCGAAAGCGCTATTATCGCTGCGGATATCTGCACCAAAGCGGCAAGAATCAAACTTGGATTTGTCGACCGTTTTTCCGGAGCAGTTGTCTTCGTTGGCGAAATCGGCGCAGTCGATTCCGCACTTAACGCTGTTATCGACCGTTTCGAGGAAATGAAATATTCCACGGTCAAAATAACCAGAAGCTGATGGCGGAAGGCAAGAAACCCCGTAAAATAATCCTGATGGGGCGCTCGAGAGTCGGCAAAACGACGCTTCTTCAGGCAATGCACAACGAGGTTATCGAATATAAGAAAACCCAGGAGATTATCGTTCATGATGATGCAATCGATACTCCCGGAGAATACATAGATCAAAGCAGTCTTTGGCGCGCCTGTATAATTGCGGCGTGCGATGCGGATATAGTTGTTCTTGTGCATGACGCGGGAAACACTATGGGAAGGCTTCCGCAGATGTTCAGCATGACCTTTGCAAAACCCACCATCGGCGTTGTAACAAAAATCGACGGCAAAACGGAAGAGGAAATCGAAATTGCGGAAAACTTCCTCAAAATGTCCGGCGCCAGCAAAATCGTAAGGACAAGCGCTTACGACAAAACCGGAGTTAAGGAACTCATCGAACTTGTTGAAAACCTTGACCTCAGCGATTATTAATTAAACGGCAATTTGTGCTTAGCATTTTAGATAGAATGAAAAGTCAAAGGAGAATGAAGTATGAAAGAGAAGATACTCAGCGCAGGTATTGATATCGGTACTTCCACAACACAGGTAATTTTCAGCCGATTCACTATCGAAAACACTTCCGGCGAATACATGGTCCCGAGAATCGAGATCACCAACAAGGAGGTTGTTTACGAAAGTAAAATCTACACAACCCCCCTTATCGATGAAAGAACCATCGACGAGGATGCAGTACATAACATTATCGTAGGCGAATATGCAGCTGCGGGGCTCAGAGCCGAAGATATCGACACCGGCGCAGTAATCATCACCGGTGAAACTGCAAGAAAAGAAAACGCAAGAACCGTTCTTAACTTTATGTCCGGCATGGCAGGCGACTTCGTAGTTGCAACCGCAGGTAACGACCTCGAAGGCGTTATCGCAGGACGCGGCGCAGGCACTTCCGCAATGTCCCTTAAACAGCATGTTGTAACCGCCAACTGCGATATCGGCGGCGGTACTTCCAACATCGCGGTATTCAAAGAAAACCGCCCGGTAGATACCGGATGCTTCGATATCGGCGGACGCCTTATCAAGCTTGATTCCACCGGCAAAATCCTTTATATTTCCGACCATCTCGGAAAACTTTGCGCGAAACATAACATCAACCTTAAAGTCGGTAATAAAATCGAATATAAGGAAATCTATAAAGCATGCGTGCTCATGGCACAGGTTCTTGCAACCACCCTTGGTTTCAAAACCTTTGACATGGATGACCTCGCAATCATGACCACCGACCATCCGCTCCATGACCTTGAAGAAATCAAGTTCGTAACTTTCTCCGGCGGCGTCGGCAACCTCATTTATCATCCTTATGAAGGAAAAGATGACTTCCCCTACAACGACATTGGCGTTGTTCTCGCAAGAGCCATCAACGAAGTTTTTGCTCCGTTTATGGATAAAGTTGTTGAACCGGCTGAAACCATCCGCGCAACCGTAATCGGTGCGGGTACTCAGACCATGGAACTTTCCGGTTCCACCATCGCTTTCTCCCAGAACACCAAGCTTCCGATCAAGACCATTCCGGTAATCAAACTTGCTGAAGAAGCCGAACAGTTCAGCCCCAGCGAATTTGCAAAACACCTTGAACCTATGCTCGAATGGTACAATGACCCCGACGAAGGTCAGGAACTTGTTGCACTTTCCCTTAAAGGCGCCAACTGCCCGCTGTTCAAAGAGATTGAGCGTTATGCAGACCTCATTATCGCAGGTATGCAGCCCATCATCAAATCCCAGCATCCGCTTATCGTTGTTATCGAAGAGGATATGGGCAAGAGCCTTGGCCAGAACCTTATGGTTAAACTTAACAGAAGCAAAGATATCATCTGCATCGACTCTGTAAGAACCAACCAGGGCGACTACATCGACATCGGCGAACCGCTTATGCACGGAAGAATCCTTCCCGTTGTAGTAAAGACTCTTGTATTTAATTAAGGAATAAAGAAGAATATTTATATATTAATAAGGTTTGGGAAAGGGGGAAATCCCGCAAACAATAAATTTTCCACCACTAGGCATCCAAATTTTAAAAAGGAGTGAGAATTTTTGATTCTGAAAGCAAAATTATTTGGACAGGTCTACGAGTTCAAAGACGTTAAAGACGTACTTGCTAAAGCAAACGAACTCAAATCCGGTGACCAGCTCGCTGGTATCGCTGCAGAAACCATGCAGGAGCGCATTGCTGCAAAACAGTGCCTCGCAAACCTCACTATTAAGGACATCTACGAGAACCCCGTAGCTCCTTACGAAGAGGACTCTGTAACCCGTATTATCCAGGACGGCATCAACTTCACCATTTATGAAGAGATCAAAAACTGGACCATCGCAAAACTTCGTGAATTCATCCTTGATGACCACGTAACCGGCGATCAGATTAGACATATCTCTGCTGGCCTTTCTTCTGAGGTTGTTGCAGCTGTTACCAAACTTATGTCTTCTCTCGACCTTATGATCGGTGCAAGAAAACTCCCCATCTACAGAACCTGTGTTACTACCTGCGGTGCACCTGACAGACTTTCTTTCCGTCTTCAGCCTAACCACACCACCGACGACGTAGAAGGTATGAAAGTTTCCTACTGCGAAGGTTTCTCCTACTGCACCGGTGACGCACTCTTCGGTATGAACCCTGTTGACGACTCCCTCGGCGCTGTTGAAAGAACTATGAACAGCTATCAGGAATTCGTTGAAAGATGGGAAATTCCTACCCAGTCCTGCTGCCTCTGCCACGTAACCACTGCTATGGAATGCATCAAGAACGGTGCTCGTGAAGCTCTCTGCTTCCAGTCCATCGCTGGTTCCCAGATCGCTAACGAAGCATTCGGTATCACCCCCGAAATGCTCGATGAAGCAGAAGACCTCATGCACCATTACGGCGTAGCTGACGGTCCCGACGTACTCTACTTTGAAACCGGTGAAGGCGCAGAGCTTTCTTCCGACGGTCACTGGGGTGCTGACGAACTTACCATGGAAGCTCGCTGCTATGGTTTCGCAAAGAGATATCATCCTTTCCTCAACGACTCCGTTGTAGGTTTCATCGGACCGGAATACCTCTATGATGCAAAACAGGTTGCTCGTGCAGGTATGGAAGATATGTTCATGGGTAAACTTTCCAACGTATCCATGGGATGCGACGCTTGCTACACCAACCACATGAAATGCGACCAGAACGACAACGAGAACCTCCAGATTCTCCTTGCTGCTGAAGGATGCAACTTCTTCATGGGCGTACCTTGCGCAGACGACTGCATGCTCATGTACCAGTCCACTGGTTACCATGACAACCACGCAACCCGCCAGGCTCTTGGCAAAAAACCGCTTGCTGAGTTCGAAAAATGGGCTCAGAAGATGGGCTTCCTCGAGGAAGACGGCCTCACCCTTGGCCCGAACGCCGGTGACGCTTCCGTACTTTTCTAATTTGAGAAAAAGTGCGTAAAATATATTTGACGGGAGGATATACAAATAATGGTATCTGATGACAAACTTAAAGAGATTATCGCTCAGGTTGTCGGTGAAATGATGAAAGAAGCTCCCGCTGCAAAAGCTACCACCAAAGCTTGCTGCTGCGAAAATGTTTCTGATGACGATCTTGAAGATCTTACCGCTTATGAGCTTAACGAGTGGTACCAGGTTCCTAACGCAAAAGACGAAGCAGAGTACAGAAGACTTAAAATGGTTACCCCTGCACGTCTTGGTGTATGGCACTGCGGTCCTCGTGAAATGACCAACACCATGCTCCGTTTCCGTGCTGACCACGCTGCAGCACAGGATGCAGTTTTCAATGAGTTCCCCAAAGCATTCCTCGAAGAACGCGGAATCCTCGAACTCCAGTCTCGTTGCGACAGCAAAGATACTTATCTTACCAGACCTGACCTTGGCAGAAGACTTTCCGAAGATTCTGCTAACACCCTTAAAGGCTTCTACAAAAAAGCTCCTCAGGTTGTTGTATTCGCAACTGACGGCCTTTCCGGCACTGCAATCGAAGCTAACTACGACATCGTTATCCCCGCAATCATGAACGGTCTTAAAGCACACGGAATCGAAGCTGGCGAACCCTTCTTCGTAAGATATGGCCGTGTAGCTTGCCAGGACGAAGTTTCTGAAATTTCCGGATGCGACGTTTGCGTATGCCTCGTTGGTGAAAGACCTGGTCTTGCAACTGCAAAATCCATGTCTGCATACATCACCTACAAAGGCACCATCGGCATGTCCGAAGCAAGACGTACCGTTGTTTCCAACATCCACAATGCTGGTACCCCTGCAGCTGAAGCTGGTGCACATATCGCTGATATCGTTGACATCATGCTCAAAGAAAAAGCTTCCGGTACTGACCTCAAGCTCTAATATTAACTTATTTAATAATTTATTAATTGCTTGATAATTGCGTAAAACGCAAATTTTATCTACCTTAAAATTTAAAGGAGGTACATATCGTGAAATACGATGAACTTAGAACTACTGTACTGATGATCAAGGTTATCCCCAGCGTAAGCCCTGACCTCCAGAAACAATGGAATATGCCCGAAGGCCACAGATCTGTTGGCTTCTTCTCTACCGACTGCGATGATGTAGGCTACACTGTAGTTGACGAAGCAACCAAAAAAGCTGACGTTAAAGTCGTACTTGCAAAATCCATGTACGGCGGCGCTGGCTGCGCACAGCAGAAATATGCTGGTGAATTCATCGGCATGCTCTCTGGCCCCAACCCTGCAGAAGTAAAAGCTGGCCTTGCAGCTGCTTTCGATCTTCTTAACGCTGACTGCACCTTCTATTCCGCAAACGAAGATGACACTGTTGCATACTATGCATACACCATCTCCAGAACTGGTTCTTACCTTTCTGAATGCGGTGGTATTCCTGAAGGCAGCCCTATCGCATACCTCATCGCTCCTCCTGTAGAGTGCCAGTATGCAATCGATGCTGCTCTCAAAGCTGCTGACGTAAGAATGTGCTGCTACTTCGAGCCTCCGTCTGAAACTAACTTCTCTGGTGCATACCTTACCGGTACCCAGTCTGCTTGCAAAGCTGCTTGCGATGCATTTGCAGATGCAGTTATTTTCTGCGTAGAGAACGCTCTCAAATACTAATTTAAACCTTTTGACGTTATAAATTTTAAAGATACTCATTATATCTGAATTTTAAACGACAGGAGGTGACGGATTATGAGTACTGGCGCACTGGGAATGCTGGAAACTTATGGTCTGATCGCCGCTATC
>JAFXBK010000014.1 GCA_017521825.1 Oscillospiraceae bacterium | reverse complement strand
TTTTATCCTCGATCTGGCGGTAAAGATATTCATAGGTTACTTTTGCGCGCTGTTCGGAAGCAATGTTGGAAAGCAGATCCGCACAAAGATCGCCGGTTACCGTTACATAATCCGCGTTCCAAACATGGCCGGAAGCATTGATAAGGCCAGGATTAAGGCCAAGAAGGACGTGGGTTTCGATTTCGCCCGCAGGAACTTTTTGCGCGTCAACATCGTGACCGTTAAGAAGATTTATGGTCTGGGCAATCATTTCCATGTGGCCCAGTTCTTCCGCCGCAATATCCATAAAAAGGTCCTTTATTTCCGGGTCTTTTATACGGAAACTTTGGGACATATACTGCATTGCGGCCTTAAGTTCGCCGTTGGCACCGCCCAGCTGTTCCTGTAAAAGAGCGGCATACTGCGGATTTGGTTTTTCCACCCCGACCGGATGGAAAAGCATTTTTTCGTGTTTGAACATATTAAAAAATCGCCTCACTTTCGTTAAAAAGCTTTGGCGATTTTTATTGTTTTATTCAATTTTATAAATTGATTTTAAATCAATTATTCTTTAGCTTTTTTCGCAAAAAACTCGACCGTAACGGGATCCGTATGGGAATAGAAAAGGCTTCTTTCCATATCAAGGTTTTTGATTCTTACCATATCGCTTTCGGTAATTCTGAAATCAAAAATATCAAGATTTTCCTTCATAAGTTCAACGTCGGATGTTCCGGGAATTGCAACAATTCCGCGCTGGAAATGCCAGCGAAGGATTATCTGTGCAACGGATTTTTTATATCTTCTTGCAATTTCCCGAAGTTCCGGAAGTTCGAGCATATTTACTCTTGCCTGGCCAAGAGGTGCCCAGGCTTCCATCTGGACTTCGTATTTATCGTGCCATTCCTTGCTTTCGATCCTTTGGTCGAAGGGATGGAGTTCCACCTGGTTAACGGCGGGTTTTACCCTTGCGAAGGAAGCCATATCCACCATTTTATATGCGTAGAAGTTGGAAATTCCGATTGCTTTTATCTTTCCTTCAAAGTAAAGGTCTTCCAAAGCCTTATAACTTCCGAAATAATCCCCGAAAGGCTGGTGAACAAGAACAAGGTCAAGATAATCCGTTCCGAATTTTTCAAGATCCGCAAGAACGGAGGCCTTTGTTTTTTCGTAGCCGAAGTTTGCAATTTTAATTTTTGTGGTAAGAAAAATTTCTTCCCTCGGGACGCCGCTTTTTTTAATGGCGTGGCCGATTTCTTTCTCGTTTCCGTAAGATTGGGCCGTGTCGATAAGCCTGTAACCTGTTTTAAGAGCATCGAGCACGCAGCGTTCGGTTTCTTCTTTTCCAAGTTTGTTTACACCGAAACCTATTACCGGCATTTTTATTCCGTTATTAAGCGTTACATATTCCATTAAAAAAGTTCGCCCCTTTTCTGTTATTATATTTTGTTTTTTTAATAATAACACGGCTTTGGCTCCAAATCAACGATATATTTTTTAACAGCTTATATAACGCAAAACCTTTTAAATTTTTTGTTATTCAATCTTTCTTATTATAAATTCATCCAGCGAAACCCCGAAAAAATCCGCCATTCTAACAACTGTTTCAAGGTCGGGAACGGCCTCGCCATTTTCATACTTACTGACCGAGGTCTGGGATATATGAAAAACTTTAGCAAGGCTTTCCTGGGTCATTCTCCTTTCCCTTCGCAGGTTTTTAAGCTTTGTTGTCATTCGTTCCACCCCTTTATTCAGGCTTTTTCAAAACCGGCGTATCTTAAAAATTCGCCGTCAACAATTTCAAAATCCATTCGGTATCTTTCGCCTTCCATAAGTTCCGGGTCGCCTTCGGAATTTGCGCCGTAATAAAGAAGGGTAAATTCCACGGAACAGATATTATCGGAAACGGTTGTTACCATATCCTTTGCGTCATATCCGCTTCCCATTCCCCAATCAAAACCGGTAAGGTACCAATCCTTTTCGGAATCATATTCAAAATTGCTGTTAAAGCCATATTGAAAATCCTCGATTCCGAAAACTTCGAAGGCAATACGTTCCAATTCCGCCACCGGAAGATAATAAGCATATCCGCTTGTTTTTCCGAAAGAACCGACGTATGGCGAATTTTTGTCAAAACCGTTTGATGCGTTTACAAAAATTGCCGCATGCATTGTAAAATTCCCTGCAAGACCATTTGAAATTAAAAGGTTTTCTTCCTCTATGTTCTTTTTGTTCATAACCTGAAGCATCTGCCTTGTTAAGGACTGGGCCTGCATCTCAAAAGGCGCTTTTCCGAAACGGTCGATAATTTTGTTTGAAACAAGGCGGAGGAATTTTCCTTCCTCGTCCTCCATAACGTCAAAAACGGCTTCGGAAAAAGCAAAATGCTTTCCGAGTT
Source organism: Oscillospiraceae bacterium (assembly GCA_017521825.1). Taxonomy (GTDB): domain Bacteria; phylum Bacillota; class Clostridia; order Oscillospirales; family Ruminococcaceae; genus UMGS1668. The sequence goes on along the minus strand of JAFXBK010000014.1, from coordinate 59,138 downwards.
CGTCCTGATATTCCAAAACAAGAATTTTTACGGAAAATCTGTTTTCGGAAATGTTGAGCGGGTGGCTGTAACTTAAAAGTTCAAAAGGCGCGCCGCAGCCTGCGGTTGACATTTTATAGCTGTTTGTTTCCTTTTCAAAATCCGGGTCGTTTTCCTCCGGCTGATAATCTATTCCGAAATATTTTAGAAGATATTTGTTTCCAAGCCTTTCCGGAACCCGGAAGAAACTGCCTTCGGTATCCATTGCTTCTTCGCCTGCGGCTTCATAAAGTTCATTTGCAAAGAACCAGAGCATTGAGGAATCAACGGTTTTCTGGTTGCTTTCAAATTCCTTTGCTCCGAACCAGCCTGCAAAAAACGCCATATCATTATAACCTTCTTCGGAATAGAAAAAGTTTTCCGCTTCATATTTTTCTGCGTTTTCTGCTTCATAAGGTTCTTCCGGAAAATCAGGTTCAGCCGGCTCGGAAGCCTTTGGTTTTTCCTTTGTCCATTCAAGCTCAATCTTCCAGATTTCCGTTTCGTCACCGTAGCTTACCGCAAGGAGTGTTTCGTTTTCCTTGCAGTAAACTACCTTCTGGAACTGATTCGGGACATCGGTTTCGTAATAAATTCCGGTGGAATATTCTTTTATACAAATTTTTCCGTCTTTATTGCCTACAACGGCAAAATCCTTTTCCGCCAGAAGCTCGTTTGTAACGGATTCCGTTTCTTTTATCTCTCCGTTTGAAAGGTCGATTATAAAAGATTTCCATGAACCGTTTTCCTGCAGTTCGCTGAAAACAAAATGCTTTTCGTCCGCGCACCAGTTTTTTGTTCCCACCGCATTGAATTCCGCGATTTTTTCACCGTAAAGGCTGTAAATCATCTCGATATGCTCTTTTTGAACAAGCATATACTGTCCGTTTGGCGACCAGCTTATAAATTCCGTTTTGTCGCCGGGTTCGATAACGTAAACGTCGTTATAATCCTCTATATCCCTTGCTGTGATATGTTCTGTGTTAAGCGCATAAAAACCGATTGGCGATACCTTTCCCGGATTTACGTCAAGTTCCGTAAGTTCCGTTTCAAAAGTTTTTTGGTCTATCGAAAGAACTTCTGTTGAATACTTATTAGAAAAAACGACCTTTGTTTTTCCTTCCCTTTCATAAACCGAAACCTGTTTGGAATTATCAAAATGGAGTTCCTCGATAAGCTCAATTTTACCGGACACAAAATCATAAAGGTAAACCCTTATATCAACTTCAATTCCGGCAAGGGGATCTTCCGCTTTATAGGTAAAAAACAGAGCTTTTTGATTATTAATAATTTGGAAATCAAGGCTTGAACCCAGTCCGTTGTTAAAACCGTCCGCGGAAAGATTTTTTGCTTCGATTTTTTCGGAGGAAACGCTTTTTATATAAAGTTCCGATTCCGTTTCCTTTTCCGTTTCGGCAAGTTCCTGCTCATTTTCAATCGGTTTTGTTGGATCGACAATTTCCACCTTCCATTTTGAGCACGCGGTAAGCATCACGGTAAAAATGAGCACGAGGCAGATTATTTTCTTCATTTTAATCACCTATATTTTCAATTTTAAGGCTTTCAATAACGCATCTTGAATTTTCAGGGCGAAGAACCATTATTTTGCGGATTTCCGGTTTTTCAGAAAGAATCATGTTGTCATTATCGTCCATATGATAAACATATTCTTCAACAATCGTTGTTATCGTTCCGTCGCCGTTATCGGTTACGGAAACAACATTTCTGTCTTCTCCGCGATAATTTATAATTCCATATCCCCCATAAATCGCAATGGTATCTGTTTCTTCGTCAAATTCATAATTGACGCTTATTTCTTCCATATTTAAATGAAAATTATCAAAATATTTATTGAGAATGGTATATATGTCCGTCATCGGAATATGATATCTTTCATCTGCGCTTTGGTACCATTCGAGTTTAGCAAGGTTGTTTTCCTGTCCCGCTCCGCATAAATCAAAAATATACATAAAAATATTGAAAAACGTTTTGCTGTTAAGTTCCTCCGAAGATTCAAAACCTTTAAAATCAATTCCTTCTCCCCAACGGCAACACATCATAAGTTCATCAAGAAAGAAGATATAATCGTCATTTTCGCGGTTAAGGAAAGCTTTTGCGGATAAATCATAATTACGTTCAGGAAACTTAAAAATATCAAGATATTCATTGTACATTTTTTCTTTAAATTTCTTTGCCGCTTCAATCGTTCCTTTCGGAAGAATATAGATTTTTGACAAATTGTCGTTTTTTCCCCATTTCACAAGAGCTACTTCGTTTTCAAAATCAAAGCCCATATACATTGCTGTACCAAAATCCGACGAAAGCTGAATTTCGGAACTGATACTTCCGGTTATTTCGGAGGTATCTTCCTCCCATGCTTCCGGTTTCAAAATTGAAAGCCATTCAGAAAGCTCTTCATCCGAAAATTTTTGATACATATAGTTTTCGTCATCGCTGTAAAGCAAAATTTTGCAATAGTTTTCTACTTTTGGTTCATCTTCCGCCAAAAGAGCTTTTTCCTCAAGTTCTTTGCGGAATTCTTCGATTTCAAAAGCTACTTCTTCCGGTGCAAAATATATTTTTTGGTGCTCCCAAACCTCTCCCCACTTTATAATAATAAGTGTTTGTCCTTCTGCCGAACTTATATAAAGGGTTCCGTTTTTGGCCGGAGACTCCAGCATATTTACCGGAGAAAGAAGTTCACCGGTTACGATAAAATTTTCTGGAGCTTCAATCCAATGAGGCTGCTGAAAAATTATAGACAATTCTTTGATTTCATCATCGCGGAGATTAAGCATATCATCTTCGGAGATTGCTTCTCCTTCGCTGATTTTCATTCTATAAAATGAAGAAATCCGCGGTTCTTTTTCTTCTTCCTTAGAAACAAATTCCGGTTCTTTCTCTTCCGTAAGTTTTTCTGCTTCACTTTTACTTGGTTCTGTCGGGTCAACAATTTCCACATTCCATTTTGAGCACGCGGTGAGCATCATGGTAAAAATGAGCACGATGCAGATAAGTTTTTTCATAATGCAACCTCCTTCTCGAAGCCGGGTTTAATCAGGCTACGGAAAATTCCCTGGTGTTCATATCAAAAGTGATTGTAAAAAGCGGGTTATCTCTTCTGTCGGAAACAAAAATTTTAAGTTCGTTTTCGCTGTAGAACATATTTGCTTCCTCGAGGCCAAAAGGACTTGCGGCGATTCCGATTCCGGAATCGTAACTTTCCAGAAGGTTTCCTTCGGAATCAAGGAAACCAATCTTATAGCTACAATTTCCTTTTTCATAAATAACGGAGTTTTTTTCGGTCATCGTCCATTCAATCCCGTTTTCATATTCATAATAAACTATGATATAGCTAAAATCTTCCGGATTCCGGCGGAAGGTAAGAATTCCCCGGGCGCTGTCGTTTTCTCTGTCATATCCAAGGGGAAAATTTTCGGTAATATCGAACTTAACTTCAAGGGTTTTGGGATCATAGATTTTAAGCTGATAATCGGAATAAAAATATACATCGTTGTTTTTAAGGAAACCAACTCCGTTATCGCTTCCATACATTCCGCCGTCCCGGCCGAGATATTTATGTTCCCTTGTTTCGTTATCACGGATGGAAAGGTGGAAGGAAATATAATCTCCTCCGCCGTTTCTGCCGAAGGTATAGATGGAATATCTTCCGTCGGCACTTGTTATCGGTTCCTGTTCCATGTCTATAAACATATCATGGGGAGTATATTCCAGCTTATGGGTTCCTTTTTCAAAATCGAGGGTAAGGGTCATTGCAAGAACATCGCTTCGCAGCGTTACAATTTTTCCTTTAACCCCCATAAAAACTTCCGGATCTTCGGAGCTGTTCGGATCGGTATAATTTGGGTCCATAAAAATCATCGAACCGATTACTTTTCCGTTTTTATAAAGCTGGACAAAATGGCGGTTCATATATTCCTCGTTCGCATCCAGATAAATTTCTTCAATCAAAAGGCGATATTCTTCGCTTTCGACTGCAAGGCTTCCTCCGGTGAATTTAAATCTTTTTCCGTTTTCAAAATTTCCGACTTCGTATCCTGTATCCACAAAGGTTTCGCCTTCGAATTCAAAGAAAACCGCTCTTCTGTAAAACAGCGGATTCTTTTTTTCTCCGGAATCCGCCGTTCCGCGAAGTTTTGTTTCTTTTTCGGAAAGGAAATTTCCGGTTTTATCAAAAGTAAGGATTTTTGTAACGGCTTCTTCAATCTGGAAATTATCAAGGGGAACCACAAAAAGAATTTTGTTTTCGGTCTTATCTTCAATTCCCGCTCCGATAACCCAGGTGTTTTCTTTTTCATAATCCGGAAAATCCGGCGCAAATTCCGATACCTCAAGATTTTCGGTACTGAAAAAAACAGCTTTTCCGTTTCCGCAGAAAACCGCGTTTTTACCGTCCGGGAACAAAACCGCTCCGTAAAAAATCCTTCCGGTATAATTATAAATCCCGTCAAAAGGAATGGAAAGTTCGGCTTCGCCCTTTTTTAAAACAAGTTTTGCTTCCCATGTTTCATTTCCGGTATATTTTCTTTCTTCGATGGAAACAGAAATTCCCCGGTCGGAAAGTTCTTTTGCCCATTCGTTGTGGCGGAATTCATATTCAAAAATATATTTATCCGCTTGTTCCTGTTGGGGAGTAAGTTCTTCCGGGATTTTTTCCGGTTCGGAAGAAGTTTCCGCCGTGTTTTCGGTCGGTTTTGTCGGGTCGACAATTTCCACCTTCCATTTTGAGCACGCGGTGAGCATCACGGTAAAAATGAGCACGATGCAGATTATTTTCTTCATTCAAATCACCTCATCTATATTTCACAAGGCAGTACCATTCATTTCCATATACATGCACGCAAGCCAAAACATAATTTTCGCTTATACCTTCAATATATCCCATCACGCCTTCATCGGTAATTTCAAAAATCTTCTTCCCGCCTTCTTCGATGGAATCCCGGTCGCCGCAGAAAATTTTAAGGCCATGGTTTTCCATATCGTCGGTTTCGGATCTTATAAAATCTGTTCCGTTAACGGAACGTGACCAGACTTTAAAATTTTTATAATCCCCGGTTTCCGCATTGATAAATTTTTTGCCGACAAAAATATATTTATCCCCGAAAGGATAATCCGCATTTACCATTTCGTTAAAAAGATACGCCCATTCAAATTCGCCTCTTTCGATATCATAAAGCGCCGTTGCCCAATAAAGGAAGGTTTTTTCGGAAGTTACTGTTACCGCAACTTTTTCTCCGCCGCAAATAAAGCTTACTTCGTAAAAATAACAAACCTCGTTGTTATCAACGTAATAAAGTTCTTCGTAGGCCTTTTTTGCTATGGGTTTTATTTTTGTTTCAATATCATCCACCGGAATAAGCATTTCCTCGTTTTTTCCGTCAAGGTCCGACATTCTTATTCCTGTTTCCGAAATCCAGACTATTTTGTTTCCGTGAACCGAATAGGTTTCAATATTTTGAGATTTTGTTTCCATTACGTTTTCCGGAAGCGGAACAATCTCAATAAGTTCCGGATTTTCGCTGGAAAGATAAATGATTTTATCCTTCATGGAAACGGAAAAATCCAGTCCCTCTTTATAATCGTTTTTTACAACATCAAAAACGCCGCATTCGTTTATGTCTCCAAGGGTATATTCATAAAGCTTTTCACCGGTTTTTACATCAAAAGCCGCTATATTTTCAAAATTGGAATAAGCGATTATTTTGTCCTCGAATTCAAGCATTTTGAAATAAGCAATCGAACCGCCTTCCGTTTTAAGTTCAACAAAATCCCCTTCAACGGAAGGAAGTTTTTGTTCCACGGAAATTTCCGGTTCTTCGATTTCTTCCTCCGGTTTTTCTTCCGTAATATTTTCCTGTTCGCTTTCTTCCGGTTTTTCCTTATCGGGAACAACAAGTTCCTGCTCATTTTCAATTGGTTTTGTCGGGTCGACAATTTCCACCTTCCAGCCGCAGGAAACAAAAAACATTACAAGAATGAACATAATAATTACCGTAAAAACCGTTCTTTTCAAAGGAAAAACACCTCCGCCTTACGAAAAATAGGTACAGTTACCAAAAGGTACGGAAAATCCGCCCCTTTTGGCTCTGTTTTTTATATAAAATTTTTATATATCCGTTACCAGGCGTTGGCCTGCAAAACATGGTCTTTTCCGGGTCTTGCGTCAACGGCATAATTAAATCTTTCGCTGCCGTGATAGCTGAAATAGATAAGTCCGTCGTGGAAACTGTAGCTTCCGATATATCCGCCGGAAAGCCCGAAGGTAAAGTTTTCCAAAATGTTTCCTTCGTCGTCAAATACAAGGCAGCCGTGTTCCTGGGTTTCGTCAACCGTGTAAATCCAGGCGTAGCGCCCCGGGTTTGTTTTATCCTCCTGGATATAGTTAAAGGAAACAACCTTGCCATCATAAACGCCGTTTCCGTATCCGCCAATTTTTGCGACAAGTTTTGTAAGATCTTCTGTATCGTAGATACAGAGTACGCCGTCCGCTTCCAGAACAAGTTTTTCGGAATTGAGCCAGTAAATCTGGACAAAGCTTCCGGAATAATCTTCAAGGCCTTCAAAAGCGACCAGATTCTTTGTTTCAAAATCGTAAAAACCGATTTTCATTTCGGTTTTTACGTCATCAGAAGAAAAGCTGTAATGGAAAAGCCTGTCGTTTTTAAAATCTTCGGAAATTTCGACTTTTTTGCTGTTTATATCATAGAAAATGAAGTTATCCGCAACGTAAAGGTGGATAGGTTCTTCCGTTCCGTAAACCGCAAAAGCTTTGTTATAGTTGTTATCAAAAACAATGGTCTTTTTCTCTTTTGGGAACCAAAGGCCTTTGTAAACAATGAAGAAACTTTCGTAAATTTCAGCGCCCTCCATATTCCCGACCCGGACATCCGCTTCAAACGCGGTGTTGAATCCGCACTGAAAATCCCTTTGCGGCTTGTAACCCGCCTCGGTGTAATATACCTCGTAATTTTCAAAAGTGCTTACGAAAAGGCGGTCAAAATCCTTCGATTGTTCCGTTTTAAGAACCGCAAACCACCTTGGCATATAGATCTTCCGGCGGCTGTAGGTATATGGGTCATAGCTTTCGACAAGTTCGTAATCGGCTTTTTCAAAAACAACTTCCCAATCGTTGATTTTGGGATAATCCATCTTAAGATATTTAAGGAAATCCTTGTTTTCCATAATCGAAGGAAGGGGTTCGGTGGGTTTTTCGTCCTCGCTCTGGGGTTCTTCATCATAAGTTACCCACCTGTCCCAATCCGAAAAGGAAATCAGCGGGAAGTTTCCGTTTTCGTCCGGGCCGGTTACTTCCGGAGGCCCGTTTTTGGAATCTTCCGCAAAATAGCCGGCGGAATAAACTTTTCCTTTACTGTCGAACATGGTTACTTCGCTGAACTTTCCTGTTCCAAAATCATAGCTAAGACTTATTTTTTCATTTATATAATCGCCGTAACTGTTGAAAACCTCGCCGTTTTTCATCTGGTTAAAATGGAATTCAAGACCGGCATCAAACGTTAATTTAAAAGAATCTTCCGTTCTGGTCCTTTCAGCAAGGGTGAGATAGGTTTTATAATCGGAATAGGTTATTTCTTCTTTTTCGAGATAGCTTCTTGATGTGGAAACAATCGGTTTTACGGAAACAAAGGCTTCCGCGGTAAGATATTCGCTGTAATCCTTATCCGAAATATTGTCGCGGTCTTTATAGATATAATCCGCAAGCTCCATAGCTTCCGCAATTATTTCCTCATCGGTTTTTGGTAACGCTTCCATAGTTTCCGCTTCGTTGCAGGCGACCATTGTTCCGCTTATAAGAATCACTATTGCCGCAACGATAAAAAGTGCAACGCCGCGGTGGGTTCTTGGATTAAGAACCGCAGAAAAACGGCTTTTAAGGAACTTTTTACCGCCGTAAAAACTTGTTGAAAGAAGGAGCGGGCTGTTTTGTCCCCTTCTCATAATGTTGAGAATTGTGGCGCAATATTCCTGCCTTCTGTCGCCTTCCATGGATTTAACGACAGCTTCGTCGCAGGTTATTTCAATATCTTTTTCCGCGTTCCGGCACATAAATCCGATTGCAGGATTGAACCAATGGAGCGAAGCCGCAAGCATAAGAAGGAATTTATATATAATATCGCCGCGTTTATAATGAGTAAGTTCATGGCGGAGAACAAATTCATATTCTTCCGGAAGAAGCGCTTCCGAAGGAAGGAGAACCCTCGGTTTTAAAAAGCCAACCATCATCGGGCTTTTGATAAGGCGGTTTTCATAAATTTTAACTTTTTCCGGAACGCCCATTTCCCTTTTAAGGTCTTCAAAAAGGTTAAGAACAAATTCATCTTTTATTTTTCTGTTCCATAGTTTTGAACGGGCGGCAAAACGGACATACATCGCAACATTCCAGCCGCATACCGTCACTGCGCCGAAAATCCATATCATCGCTCCGACAAAAACTATCGGGAAAATAAATGTATTCTGCTTTTCTTCTTCGGTTTTTGTGTCCGTGCTCAAAACCGGAGCTTTATCTTCCATGGAAATTTCTTCGTGCTCAAAATTTTCTTCCGGATTTGTTTCGGTGTTCAAAGGCGGTTTTACGATTAATTCTTCCTTTTCTTCCATGGTAAAAATCATTTCATGTGGAGGAAGATCCACCTGGATCGGCGCGGAAGGAAGGTTTATCCTTATCGGAAGAATAAGATATATCGCAAGAAAAATCCAGATAAAATAGCGCCATTTTTTGCGGAACTTATTTTCCGCAATTTTCGATATAAGAAGGATAGCGGCCATTGCCGCAGTGGAAGTTGCCGAAATTTCGAGAACGTTTATAAAAAGGTTTTCCAGCAAAAGTTCCGCCCCCTTTCCTCAATAAAAAACATTTTCACTATAATAGTGTCTTTTTCAGCGGTTTTTCTTCGCCTCATTAATAAATTTTTGAAGTTCGTCAAGTTCGCTGTCGTTTATGGTGTTGTTTTCATAAAGATTTGCCACAAGCGATTTTACGCTTCGGCCGCAGAATTTTCCAAGCACGCTGTTGCTTTCGAATTCAAGATATTCTTCTTCGGAAACAATGGGGGTATAAATATTTGTTTTTGCGCCTTCGGGTTTTTCGCATACAAGAAAACCTTTTTCGGTAAGGCGGGAAAGGAACTTTAAAATGGTTGTGGGCTGCCAGTTTTTTTCGGCAAGTTTTTCATCAAGCTCCGGGCGGGAAACAGGCTTTTTTGCTTCCCAGATTGCCATCATGATTTCGAGTTCGGAATTAGGAAGGTGAACAAGTTCTTTTTTTTCAGACATTTTTATGATCTCCTTTTTACGTTTGTCTAATTATGCTTTAATTTTACATCTATAAAACGAACTTGTCAATAAGTTTTCCTTTAAAAATTTTACGATTGTCTAATTTTTTCAAAAAAAGCGCATCGCCCGAAGGGAGATGCGCTTTTTTTGCCGGTTTTTAAGCTGCTTAATAAAGTTCCGTTCCGCCCCATTCAACAAGGGTAAAGCCTTTTCTTTCAAAAGTCGGAAGAACCTGCGGTTCAATTTCGATTGGCTTATCCAGAGCCTTCCACATCATATGGATTCTTATCAGGCTGTCCGGTTCGGGGTAAACGGTGAGCTTTGCGATTTCGGAATATTCTTCGCCGGAGAAGGAAATAAGGTTATAGGAATTTTCCTGCATTCTCGGCACCCAATAGGTTATGAAATCGTTATATTCCCTTGGGGTAAGGCCCATTTTTGCAAGGTTTTCCCGAAGGAATTTTTCCGTTTCGGAACCTTTTACAACAAAGCCTTTTTCATAGGTCCATTCCGGTCTTGCGGTGCCTTCCCAGAAAAGGTAATAATGGGTTGAATTATCCGCAAGGTTTATAAGGGTTCCGTCGGGCTTTGCAAGAACTTTCCAGCCGTTGTTGATTGCCGGATAGGTATAGGTAATTTTTCCGTCAAAATCCAGATTTACGGAAACAACGGTTTCTTTTTCGGGATAGAGGTAGATTACGGGCTTTCCGGTGGCGGGGTTTTCGTTACAGATTTCGCCCGGTTCAAAAATACTGTCGATATTATTTTTGATTATTTCCACAAGCTCCTTTACGGAATAGAGCTTGCCAACCTCAATCAATCCGATGCTTGCCATGCTTTCTGCCGTTCCGATGAAGTATTCGTTTTTTCCGTCGCTCAAAATCGTTCCGGCGGCAAAACCTTCAATAAGGCAATAGGTCATTTTTATTTTTGAAGCATCGGGCATTTTCGCTGATATCTGCTCTTTGATTTCCGGAGTGAGCACCAGATCCCTACGCCAATCGCCGAGTTCGCCAAGTTCCACAACGGTGAATCCTTCTTTTTCCAAAACCGCATAGGCGGCTTCTTCCCCTGCGGAATTTTTAAGAACGGTATAAAATTGCTCCGTGCTTATTATTGAACCCAAAAGCGTTTTTCCGGCGATGATTTTATCGCAGAGATTAAGCATATCCTCCCTTGAATCGGTGTTTGTGGAAAACATTTCGATGAGTTTTCCGGTATCGATGGAATATCCTTCATCAAGGAATTTATAAGGGTCGGATACGGATATATTTTCGCCATCGGCGGCTTTGTAATAATAGGATTCCTCCGCGGCTTCAAATCCGCCGGAAACCGGTTCCTGTTCATCCGGTTTGGCAGGTTCCGTGGGTTCTTCATCTTCCGGAACTACCGGCGTTTCTGCCTCTGGAACAGTCGGCGTTTCTGCTTCAGGAATAACCGGAGTTTCCACTTCGGGAATTTCCGGAATTTCCGGTTCTTCTTGCATTCCGCAGGAACAGAGCATGAGCATTGCGATTAAAACTGCAAGAATTTTTTTGAGCATGGTGATTCTCCTTTCTTTTCCCTGTTTTGATTTACCGGCTTTTTATCCGGTAATGGCGTTGATAAGTCCTTCCTCCGTTGCAAAATCATAGAAATAGTCATATCCGTCAATTTCGGTTTTATATCTCAAACCGTAACTCATATCGCTTGAAACCATAATTACTTCCGTTCTTGTAAAAATTACGGAATATTTTGTCCATGTGTTGAACTCGACTGTAAGAGTGATATGTTCTTCCGTTATTTCCGGAAGCTTGTTTCCGGAAAATCTTTCCGCTTCGGAAGCAACTCCGATGTTTCTGAGGCGGTACGCTATTTCTCTTATAGGATCCTCTTCCAACTTATTACTTGAAATGTACCCTCTTGTATAATTCAGGTGTTTTGCATTAACTTCAAGAATATTTTTATTATTTACAAGTCCGAACCAATATGGAATTTTTTCAAGACTTTCAAATTCTTTATTTACTTTGTTTATGAAATAATTCCAAGTATTTTCTTCAACTGTAACAATGGCACCGTTTAATTTTCCGCTTGCGCTTCCTCTTAAGACAAAGCCTTTTTCATAAAGGTCAATGGTATATTTTTTTCCGTCCTCTGTTCTTGCAAATTCAACAGAATCAACGTAAGTCAAAGGATTTCCGATGGAAGAAATCTGGTTTTCATCCGGATTTACAACGCTTTCAAAATTTTCATATTTCAAAAGATCTCGAAGTTCACCGCCAAGATTGCTTTCGGCGGCAAATTTATTGCTGTTATTAAAAAGAGTTGCCTTCGTTTCTTCACTTTTCGGAATAAGGTATTCCGTTCCGGAATCATCCGGATATTGAGCAAGAGTTCCCGCTCCGGCAATAAAATAATCACTTGAAAGGTTATAAAATTCCGTAAAAGATTCTTTCATTCCGCTTGCATCGAAGCGGTAAGCATTTTTTTCACCTTTGCTGTAAATGGTAAAATAGCTTGTATCCCAAACGATTTTTATATATTCGCCGGAATTCATCATAATATGAATTTCTTTTGCTGCAGGTGTGTTTGGATTTGTTGGCTCACTTACGGTAAGCTCTGCTTCTTTAATAATTTTAAGCAGTTTGTTCGCCTGGTTGATGTCTATTCCTACTCTTGCGCTTTCATCGTAAGAAGCTCCAACCATAAATGCACTTGCCTGCCAAAGATCAATTCCGTCAATAAGCTCTTCACAATATTTTTTCTGTTCTTCGTTTGCCCAAACTACCTCTTTAGGAAGAACGCTTGAATTGGGGATATATTTTCCTTCCGGAACTTTTCCGCTGTAAATTGCGGCATAAATATCATACCCTATTTGTATATTTGTTTCTCCCACGTTAGAAAAAGTATATCCGGTTTCGCCATTCTTGTTTATCCACATAGCCGGACGAACTCCGCATTTTTCGCTGACAACAAGCCCATCGTCGGCAATTCCGAAGGTAACTCCGTTAACGGCGGTTGCCATATCCTGGCCAAGACCCGGAGAACGGGTCCACCACCACCAATTTTCTCTTCCGTCAATGTTAAGTTTTAGAAGTTCCTTTTCTACTCTGGCGGTAGGTTCCGTGTGGATATTCCAACCATTGGGGAAGTATTTAAGAATTTCATCATGGCTTAAAAAGAAGATTTTATCCTCGGTGATGTTTCCGCCAATTGCTCCTCCATATCTTTTATTATCGGGATTTTCAAGTTCAGTTGTCAAAATCAAATCTTTTTCTTCCTCAGAAAAAGCCATCTCAATAAAATCTTCGTTCAGCCATTTTCTGATATCGGAATTTTCCCAGGTAAGTTTTTTGCGCTCATTATTATACGGAAGCGCATCGATACAGTCCAAAGTTATCAAAAGAAGGTTATCGTCTTTTACGTCAAGAACGAGCCATTCTATTTCGCCGTAATAATTTCCAAGTGTTACGATATCGCCTTTGCGGTCAGCATTTGCAAGGCTGTTCACAAAGTTGCTTTCTTCTTTTATCTCGAAAAAGTATTCCGCATAATCAATAAGCTCGGAATTTCCGGAATCTTTGCTGATTTGTCTTCTTATTTTATATTTTCCCGCTGTTTTCGGAACGGCATCAAAAAGCTCCGGAGCAAGGTTTCCGCATAAAACGCCTTCCATTCCCGGATTAAGAACCACCGTACCTTCGGAAGGGTAATAATTTCCGAAGAACATCCAGATGTTCCCTTCGTAAAAATAAAGTTCGATTTCGGGATAAACATAAATCGGAACATCGCTTATATTCCGGATTTTTGCAGAAATATCAATTCCTTTTTCTTTATCAAAAACCAAAGCTTCCGTTTTTTCCATCGAAATCTCATAGTATTCCTCCGGTTTATCAATCACGCTCGGATTGGTGAGGAAAATAACTCCGAGTGCAACCGCCGCCATAACGCAGATTATAACGATAAAGACCCTTGCCTTCTTAAAATTCATAATACATTTCACCCTTTCTTTGATTGCGCTTTCGCCAAAAGAAAGAACTCCGCCGTAAAGCGGGCTTGTTCCGCTTCCGGAAAGAGAAACAAGGCTTTCCGCATATTCGCCGCGGATATCCTTTTCGGATTTCCCGAGTACTTCTTCGTCGCAGGAAACTTCCATATCCCGGATAAATCCATCGTAGCAAAGCCACACAAGCGGATTGAACCAGTGGATATAGAGTGCAAAACTCGCAAGAAGCCGCCAAAGGTTATCTCCCCTTCGGATATGCGTACATTCGTGGGCAATTACGGATTTTACCTTCATCTCATCATCAAGGTCAAAATTCATAGGAAGAATTATCTTCGGACGGAAAAGACCGCAGACCACAGGCGTTTTGAAAAAATCCGAAAGACGGATATTTTTTGTATATGGAACGCTTTCGAATTTTGTCTTTTTAAGAACGGCAAAATATCCGATTATTCCGAAAAGGAAAAGTCCCGCTGCTCCGAAAATCCAGATTGTTCCCAAAATCATATTTTTATCCATCGGAACGGTTGTTATATCCGGCCCGGTTACAACTTCGCCGGTTATGGCAGAATGATGAACCCAGTCAACGTCAGGATTTTCCCTATCCGGATTTATAAAAACCGGGAATTCCACCCGCTCGTTTTCGTTTTCCACAAAAACAACCGAGGTTCCGATATTTTCCTCAACAACTTCCGCTTTCGGAATAAGGCTAAAGAAGCTTAAATCGCTTTCGAAAGAAAAAGGAACCATAAGCCGGAGGAAAACCAGCGCCCAGGCGATATAGAAAATTTTTCGCGGAACGGCTTTTTTAAAAAGCAGACGAAGAATAAGCAAAGCCGCCATTATCGGAACCGCGCCGATTGAAAGATTAAGAATTTTTATAAAAAGATCCGCAATCAAAAAATCACCTCATTTCAAAATTCATAAAAAGTGATTTATTTCTTTTCGTTGATGATTTTTTTAAGAGCTTCCAGTTCCTCGGAAGAAATATTTTCGTCCTCAAGGAAAGCGGAAAAAAACGCGCTTGCGCTGCCATGGAAAAATTTATCGACCAGTCCTTTTGTTTCGGTTCTGCGGACTTCTTCAAGAGAAAGAAGCGGAGTGCAGAGGAAATCCGGTTCGCTTCGCTCTATTGCGCCGTTTTCCACAAGGGATTTGATTATTGTATAGGTTGTGTTTTTGTTCCATTCATAACGCTCCGCCGCCATAAGGCAAAGGTTTTTCGCGGTGGTTGCGCCGTTTTCCCAAAGAAGCTGCATTACTTTTACCTGGGAGTTATTAAGTTTTTCCTTCTTTTCTTTCATATGTAAATCCTCCTTCGGACTAAAGTTATAGTCTTTACGGTTTCAGTATAGACTATCTTTATAGTCTTGTCAAGACTAAATTTATAGTCTGTAGATTTTATTTAACTAAAAAGCCGCATCTTTTGATGCGGCTTTTTATTATTCTGTTATTTTTTTGAAAGGGCTTTGGCTGTTATAAACGCGGTTATGGGAATGGAAAGGATTACCCCGATGCTGCTCGAAATTCCGCTTATAACCTCAATGGAAAGGTAGGAGGAACTTATGAGCTGATGGGTCGAAAGTCCGATTGAATAAAGATAAAGGATAAGCACAAAGCTGCTTCCGAGGAAGGCAAGAATAAGAGTATTTGTCATTGTTCCGACCATATCACGGCCTATGTTCATTCCGGAACGGAAAAGTTCCTTTTGGCCAAGCTCCGGGTTGGCGGCGCTTACTTCAAAAAGCGAAGAGGAAATTCCCATTGTTACGTCCATAACCGCGCCGAGAGCGCTTATTATAATTCCGCCAACAAGAAGTCCGGAAAGACCGATTGGAGTTCCCGTTTGGCGAAGCTGTAAAAGCGGTTCCACATCCGGAACACGAAGTCCGTCGATCCTTGCAAGGGTTTGTGCAAAAATTCCGAAAAGCATTGCAAGAGCCGTTCCGGAAACCGTTCCGAGCATTGCACAAACGGTTTTTTTCTGAACTCCGCCGAGAATAGCAAGGCTTACAACCGCGATATAGGCGCAAACTGCAAAAACCGTCGGAAGAGTGGGCGCGCCTTTCATCAAAGCAGGAAGAAGAACAAAAAAAAGCGAAGCAAGAGTTACCACAAGTCCCGCAAGGGATTTTGCTCCGGTTTTTCCGCCTACCAAAACCGTTGCAGCTATAAAAAGCACCAAAACAATTATAAGAGCCGTTGCTCTGTTAAATTCATAAACAGTGGCTGTGTGGACTCCATCGGAATAGGTGGAAATTATAAGAACAGCTCCGTCGCCTTCATAAAGCGGAACACCATAAAGCGGACCGACAAAGTTTGAAACCTGCAAAGTTTCGCCTTTATATTGTCCGGAAAGAACTTCCGCCAGCAAAAGCTGTTCTCCGCGCCAGCCGCCGTCGGAAGTTTCGTCCTGTTCGGTGGAATCCGCAAGAACCTGGGTTATTTTTGCTTTTTCATATTCCGAATATTCGGAAGCGGAAAGATTATCTCCCTTTTCGGGCAGGGCGAAATAATATCCCAAAAGAAAAACCGCGGCGCAGACAAGAAGCAATATTACGGTGTTTTTGTTATTCATTATCCGGTTTTGTAAAGAAAAGGCGCTTTTTTTCATAGATATAAAATCCTTTCTGAAAAAAGAAGGAAATTTGTGGTTTTCGATATAAAAAAGAATAACAATTTAAACAGGTTATGTCAAGCGCAATAAATTTTTAGTTGAAAAATAGTGCAAAATGCCGAATGTTAAAAGTAACAGAGATGTAACTGGAAAAACCTTCTTTATATATGTTATTATATAATTGTGATTTTGCGGTAAGCGCCGCAAAATCCTGATCAGGGATGTTCAAAATTGTCTTTCCGAAGGAAAGCAACGGCACCCTTTTCAATTGTTTTTGAACTTTTTGAAAAAAGTTTATGAAAGGAAGGAAAAGAATGAAAACAAGCAAAAAAAGCAGACTTTTGTCTGCAATGCTGGCGATCCTTATGGTCGTTACCATGTTCCCGGTAACCGCTTTTGCGGCAACTTCGGAAACATGGACAAAGGTTGACCTTGCGGATATCAAAGAAACTGATACCGTAACAATCACCATGACGGATTCCAGTGGAAACACTTATGCGCTGTATAATGGCAACGGAGCTTCCAAAGCTCCTGTTGCAGTGGTGTGCTCCGTTTCCGGAAACACCATGACAGCCGAGCAAAGTTCCTCCGACATTGGATGGAACATCAGCAACAATTCCGGAACACTTATAATTTATAAAGCCGGAACAAAAGATGCTTGGCTTTACAGCACGAACACCAACAACGGAACCAGAGTTGGCTCAAATAACAGCAACACCTGGGTCATTGATTCCGCTTCCGGTTACCTCAAACATGAAGGTACTGGCAGATATCTCGGTGTTTATCTTACTAACCCTGACTGGCGTTGCTACACCAACACCACCGGAAACACCGCAAATCAGACTCTTGGATTCTGGAAGCTTGATTCTTCCTCCGGCGGCGGAAACGAAGAACCGACTGTAACAAAAGTTGCAACTCCCACCGCTTCTGTTGCTCCCGGCGAAGTTCAGTCCGGAACAAAGGTTGCTTTCAGCACCGAAACCGATGGCGCAACTATCAAATATTTCAATGTTAAAGAAAAAATCTGGATGGATTATACCGGTCCCATCGAAATTACAGAAGATATAGCTTTCAGTGTAATGGCTGAAAAAGATGGTTTGGAAGACAGCGAAACCGCAACCTTTGCTTATACTGTTGCATCTTCCGAACCGGAACAGCCCACCGAACCCGAAGAAACAAAAGCCGTTCTTGTAACCGATATCAGCAATATTGCTTCCGGCGATAAGATTGTTATCGTAGCAAAAAACAGCGCTTTTGCTCTTGGTACTACCCAGAACGGCAACAACCGTGCCCAGGCGGCAGTTACCAAAGAAGGTAACGAAGTTGTTTTCGGCGAATATACCCAGGTTATCACCGTTGAAAAAGGCACCCAAGAAAGTACTTTTGCTTTCAATGTAGGTGAAGGATATCTTTACGCCGCTTCTTCCAGCAAAAACTACCTCAGAACCGAAACTTCCCTTTCCGACAACTCCTCCTGGAGCATTGAAATAGCTTCTGACGGAACCGCAACCATCAAAGCCCAGGGCACAAACACCAGAAACTGGCTCCGCCACAACAGCGCAAGTTCCATTTTTGCCTGCTACGCTTCCGGACAGAACGATGTTCTTATTTATGAAATCGAAGTTCCTTATGACCCCATCACTGAGGATATGATTGAAAACGGCGTTATGGACCTCAGAGATGCAAACGCCAAAGCCGCAGAAAACGTCACCGTTATCGGACAGGTTGTATATCATTACGGAAAAACCTATAACGGCGGAGAAAGCCTTAACTCCATTATCCTTGAAGACCTTATCGACGGTGAAATTTACGGCTTCCAGGTTTATGACTACAACAACTACGCAAAATATAAAGTCGGCGATATCGTAAAAGTAACCGGCAACATCGCGGATTATAACGGTGTTAAACAGATGAGCTTCCCTTCCATGGAAGTTGTTAAAACCGGACTTGAACCCATCGCCGCACAGGAAATTACTGTTTCCGAACTCGGCGCGGATTACCTTTCCGAATACGTTTACATCAAAGATGTGACCCTCGGAGAATATAATGGCGGCGGCGACACCAAAGTTACCGACAGCACCGGAACAAAAAATCTCTATTGCGGTGCTCCCCTTCCCGAAGGTATCGGAGTTTCCGACATCACCGCAATTTATGCATGCTGCTCCGCATATAAAACAACTTATCAGCTCCGCAACGGCACAAAAGCGGATTACGTTGTAAAAGAGGGCACTCTTCCCGAAGAACCCGGCGAACCCGACGAACCCACCGGAACCGAAGGTACAAAAGCTGTTCTTGTAACCAATATCAGCGATATTGAAATCGGCGACGAAGTAATCTTCGTCTGCGCTTCCAAACCCGCAGTTATGGGTCCTTCCGCAGGAAACTTTTACGCAAGCGTAACCGAAGGATTTACCCTTGCGGATAACAACGCAACCGTTTATTTTGATGAAGAAACGACCCAGATTCTTGTTGTTGGCGAAGGCCTTACCGAAGGAACCTATTCCTTCAAAGCCGACAGCAATTACATCGCGGCAGTAACCGGCGGTAAAAACTATCTTAAAAACGAATCCAAAGTTTCCGCATTTTCTTCCTGGACTGTTGAAATTGCCGAAAACGGTAATGCAACAATTAAATCCACCACCACCGAAACCGACAGAATCTGGATAAGATATAACCCCACTAGCCCCAGATTCTCCTGCTATAAGAGCGGACAGAGCGATATTGCTGTTTATAAAGTTGAGCGTCCCCAGTACGCAAAACTCAATAACGATATTGCAAACGGCGACGAATTTGTTATCCATTATGTAAAAGAAAACCTTGTAATGAGCGACGTTGCAGACGGAAAAAAACTTAAAGGTGTTGCAGGCGTTCCCGAAAACGATTTCCTTCTTGTTGAAGATGGAATGTCCGTTCTCACCGCTTCCGTTGACAATAACGGATATTACACCTTTACCAACGGAGAAGGAAAATATCTTACTTCCGGCTCAACCGGCAACAGCCTTACCTTTGCCGATGCAGCTTCCGATTACAGCCTTTGGACCATTAAAGAAGTAACCAGCGGCGTTCATATCGTAAACGTCAACGCTGAATATAAAGGAAACAAGCAGGCACTTGAAATTTATCAGGGACTTTTCACAACCTACAACGAAAAGGACCAGGATTATTACCTCTTCAACCTCTATACCCTTACCGAAAGCGTTCCTCCCACCGGCGAAGGAATTAAAGATGGCGACGAAGTCGTTATTTATAACCTTTCCGCAGAAGGCGTTCTTGCGGCACAAAACGATAACGTTGATTCCCCCAGCATCAACGGCGTTCTTGCCGAAGTTGCCGACGGAAAAGCCGTTCCTGAAAACGGCGGCGTTGTTTTCACCGTTGAGGTAAACGGCGAATACTTCCGCTTTAAAAACGAAACCTATGGCTACCTTTGCTCCAACGGAACCGGAAACAACGCATTCTATTCCAAAGAAGCTTCCGAAGATGCCGACTGGAAACTTACTTCCGGCAAAAAAGGCGGCTATAACTTTGAAAGCAGAACCGCAAAATTTAACGGCAAATACAGCCAGTTCCTTGAATATTATGCTGACAGCTATAAAACTTACAGCATGTACGGCGATGATATTGATTACGATATTTACGAATTCTTCTTCTATCCCGTTGCAGAAAGCGTTAACGTAACCGAAGGAATTGTAAATATGCCGGAAGCCCTTTTTGGTGACAAACTTAAAGCAAACCTTGGCCTTGATTTTACCACCGATTTTACTTTTGATGCTCCTTTCGGCGTAGATAAAGAAAGCATTGTGCTTACCGCCCATGCTAACGATCCTAACGCATCACTCATTGGCGACATTGATTTCACCTATGACGAAGCAACCGATTCTTACACCCTTACTGTTCCGGCAGATTATCTTACAAAAACTGAAGACTGGATTTTTGTTCGTCTTAAAGCTTCTGATTCCAGCAGCCAGCACGCTTATATCTACAAAGAAGTAAGCATCCAGATAATCGACGAACCCGTTGTTGAAAACGTTTCTCCCGCAATCGGAACCGAAACCAAAGACAACAAAAAACCTGTTATCTCCGCGGATATCATCAACGCAGGCGAAGGCGCGGAAGTTTCCATGACCATAAACGGCGAAACTGTTGAGGCTGTTTATGAAAACGGAAAAGTAACTTACACTCCTTCCGAAGATCTTCCCGACGGAAGAACCACCGTTGTTATCAGCGTAAAACGCGTTGACGGCGTTACAACCGAAAAATCCTGGAGCTTCACCGTTGGCGAAACCACCTACCAGCTCTATTTTGGTCAGCTTCACAGCCACACCACTTATTCTGATGGTTCCGGTTCCCTTGATTCCGCACTTGAATATATCAAAGGTCTTCCGGAATCCGCAAACGTTGATTTTGTCGCGTTCACCGACCACTCCAACTATTTCGATTCTTCCGACAGCGCAAACCCCGAAGGCGCACTTTATGATACAAGTCTCGCAACTTCTCAGAGCCAGAAACTCTGGAAAGAATATACCGGCGCAATGGATACCTTTAACGCAGAGCAGCAGGATGTTCTTGCTCTTGCAGGTTTCGAAATGACCTGGAGCGGCGGCCCCGGCCATATCAACACCTTCAACACCCCCGGTATTGTTTCCAGAAACAATAAAACTCTTAACAACAAAACCAACGATGCCGGAATGAAAGCATATTATGCTCTTCTTTCTCAGGCGGAAGGCGCTGATTCCATCAGCCAGTTCAACCACCCGGGTTCCACTTTTGGTACTTTCTCCGACTTTGCATATTGGGACGCTCTTATCGACACCAGAATTCAGCTTGTTGAGGTCGGTAACGGCGAAGGTCAGATTGGCGCAGGCGGTTATTACCCCAGCTATGAATATTACACCATGGCTCTTGATAAAGGCTGGCACGTTGCTCCTACAAACAACCAGGACAACCACAAAGGTAAATGGGGTAACGCAAACGATGCCCGTGACGTAATCCTTGCCGATGCTCTTACCGAGGAAGCAATTTACGAAGCAATCCGCGCAATGAGAATGTATTCCACCGAGGATAAAAACCTTGAGATTGGATACACAGTAAACGGACTTATGCTCGGTTCTTCCATTCCCACTGATGAAGTACCCGAAAAACTCGACATCAACGTAACCGTTTACGATCCCGATTCTTCCGATTCCATCAGCAAAGTTGAAGTTATCGTAAACTCCGGTAAAGTTGCATACACCTGGGATGATCCTGCAGTTCTTGCATCCGGAGAACTTAGTGTAAGCCTTAATCCTTCCTACAGCTATTATTATATTAAGGTAACCGAAGGTGACGGCGACCTTGCTGTAACCGCTCCTGTTTGGGTCGGCGAAAGCCTTAAACTCGGAATTTCCTCTGTTGAATGCGGAACTTCCACTCCTGTTACCGGAGAAGAAGTTACCATTACCACCACCCTTTTCAACAGCGAAAACAAAGACGCCAACATCAAAGCTCTTACTTACACCATCGGAAGCCAGGTTATCGGAACCGATAACACCGGATATGTTATCGACTCTTCCTCCACCAAAGCGGTTGAGTTCAAATATACTCCGGATGTTGCAAAACTTACCAAAATCACCGTAACCGCTGTTGTTGAACAGAACGGCACCGAATACACCTTTACCATGGATGTTGAACTTGACGTTCAGAACTCCGAAAATCTTGTTTACATCGGTATTGATGCGTCCCATTACAACGAATATGTTGCCGGTAACTATAAAGACAGCATGGGCAACTTCAGCAACCTTGCCGCTGAATACAGTGTACGCACCGTAACTCTCGAAACAAGCAGCGATCTTATCGCAGCATGCTCCAACGAGAAATATGTTGCTCTTATTCTTACCGCTCCTTCCAGACGTCTTCCTGCCGCACAGAACGCACTTCTTACCTACACCGCGGAAGAACTTGCTGCTATCAAGGCATTCAATGAAGCCGGCGGCACAGTTATTCTTGCCGGCTGGTCCGACCATTATGAATACTTCCCCGATGTTGAAAGCATCGCCAACATGAAACCCGAAGAACATATGGCAGCAACCCAGAACGCTGTTCTTGAAGCTCTCGGTTCTTCTCTCAGAATCGGTGACGATGCAACTTACGACAACACATATAATGGCGGAGCAAATCAGCCGTATCGTCTTTACTTCAATACCTATGGTGAATCCTTCCTTACCGACGGAGTTGAAGTTGATCCTGAAAATCCCCACGACAGACTTTATACCGAAGTATTCAGCCACTATGGCGGTGCTTCCATATATACTGTTGACGGAACACTTCCTTCCAATGTTTCGCCTGTTGTATTCGGACATGCCACCACATATTCCGAAGACAGAGACTTTGACGGTCTCGGCGGCAATAATATGCCCAAATATGAATATGCCGAAGGTGACAGCCGCCTTATGATCATGGCAACCGAACAGCTTGAAGGCAAAGGCCTTATCATTGTTTCCGGTGCGGCATTCATGTCCAACTTTGAAGTTCAGGCAACTATTGAGGACAGCGGTTCTGAAAAGAACTACTCCAACTATAAGATTTGTGAAAACCTCATTGAATATCTCAACCCCACCGTTATCACCGATATTTCCGAAGTTAACAAACAGACCGAAACCGGTTATAAATACACCATCGAAGGTATTGTAACTTCCAACGCTTCCGGCTTTGACAAAGACACCGCATTCTTCGACTGCATTTATGTTCAGGACGAAACCGGCGGTATCTGCTGCTTCCCCGTTGCAGGAAATTACAAAATCGGCGATAAAGTAAGAATCACCGGTACCACCGAATTCTATCAGGGCGAACCCGAACTTCAGGTAAGCTCCATCGAAGTTATCGGCGAAGGCAAAATCGAACCCACCGAAATCACCGCAGAAGAACTTAACAACCGCTCTGCCGAAGGTAAACTTGTTACCATCAGCGGTGTTGTTGAAAGCTTTGAACTTGCAAACGGACTTGTTCAGACCATTATGGTAAAAGACGAAAAAGGCGACGTTGCAAGAATCTTCATCGACGGTTATATCACCACCGATAAGGACGTTGAAAACCTCAGCGTAGGCTCTGAAATCACCGTAACCGGTCTTGCTTCCTATGATGATACCTTTAACGCTCCGGAAGGTCCGTTCCCGAGAATCCGTGTTCGCGACAGAGCGGACGTTGTTGCTGAACTTAACGAAGATAATCTTATCGACGTTGTTGTTCCCGGCGCAGATTCCGATGAAATTCACAAAGTTCTTATTGAAGAAAAAGTAGAGATTCCCGAAAATCTTCCGGAAGAATATAAAGAAATATATTCCACCACCGAAAAGATTGAAAGCGAACTTGAAAAAGCAATTTACCTCAGCAGCAGTAAGTTTAACCCCAACAATACCAAAATTGCGTTTATGGAACTTACTCTTATGCGTAAAACCGAAAACGGCTGGGTAGAAGTTCATCAAGATGACTTCCCCGAAGAAGGAATTGAAATTTGCATTCCTTATCCCGAAGGCTCCGGAATCTTCAATGATTTCAAAATTGCACATCTCAGAGATGACGGCAAGATTGAAATTCTTAATTACAACAAAACTTTCAAAGGCCTTGTTGTAAAAGTTTACAGTCTTTCTCCTTTTGCTGTAGCATACAGAGAGAATATCTTTAACCAGGGTTCTTCCTCCGGTTCCGGAATCGGAATTACCGACATTATTCCCGGAAAAGGCGGTAACGAATTCAACCCGAGCACCGGTGCTCCCGTATCCCCTGCTTCCGCAATGGCGGCAATTATTGTTCTTTCCGCCGCGGCGCTTGCTTTCGGCAAAAGAAAATAAAAGCAAACCGACTGGCACTGCTGACGGTTTGTAAAAATTAAACGCACAAAAAGGGCGGCGTCTTAAGACGCCGCCCTTTTAATATTTTATGGAATAAATAGTCATAAAAAAATCCCGGAACAAAGTTCCGGGATTTTGTGGCGGAGATGAAGAGATTCGAACTCTTGAGAGGCTTCTGACCCCTACACGATTTCCAGTCCGACCGTTAAAAATTCCCTTTAATTATGCGGTTTTTTAAAGTTTTTTCATCGCGGTATTACACGATTTTGCAAAATCGCAAACCCTTTTACCACTGATTTTTCCACCGTCTTTTCTATCATGTTTTATCACACCTTATGGTAATTCTAAAATTTCCGGCAGAATTGCATGTAAAAAGAGTAAGATTCCATTCGCCGCTGGTCATTTCTTCAATGGCGGTGGGCGGAAGGACTTCTTTCGCAGAAACAGAATAGAAAAATTCATTTCCATCAACATCAGTGAAAACAACTTCATCACCAATTGAAAGATTTTCGATTTCCCTAAAATGGGAACTGTAATTATGCGCCGCAATGACCATATTATCAAGATATACGGATCCAAAATAGCGGCAGGGTGCGATTTTTAGGTTTGGGTAGCTCCATTCACTAATTATTGGAAGCTTGAGCCTAAGGGAAGGAATTCCCAGAGTTCCGATATATTCCGTTCCGTCGATTTTGACTTTTGGCATATCCATTTCCGGATTGAGAATATAGTCAGGGATTTCCATTTCGGCAGCATTTTCGTAAATATCTTCTTCCTTTTTCGGAATAATTTGCTGTTCGATTTCCATTACTGCGCTTTTTGAAGATTCTTCCGCGCTCTTTGATTCGATTAAATTATATCCGCAAAGACCAATTGCTCCCGCAATAAAAATAATCCCCAGCGCAATAAAGTTATTCCCTTTTTTACTCTTCATGGTCTCTCCTTTTTCGAAGAACGCCAAGCGCAACAAAAACTGTTCCTATCACAAAAAGCACCGGTACAGGCCACCAAAGCTGTCCGGTTTGCGGGAGCTTCGGTTCATCCGGTTTTTCCGGAATCTGCGGCGGAGGCGGTGTTCCTTTTTCCGCAGTGTTTGTTATAACAAAAGTTATACCTTCTTTTGTAATCTTTACGGTGTATCCTTCCGGAATTTTTTCTGCTACGTTCCATCGGTGGTTCTCTTCAAGCTTTTCCCAGGTATATCTCCAGTTGTTTTTCGCAGAAAGTTTTACAGTATCAAAAAGCTTTCCGTCACAAAAAAGATATACTTCGATTTCCTTAGGGCGTTTTGATTCAAAGCCTTTATCGTTCCAGATTTTAAGCACCTTTCGGGTTATATATTCTTCTTCTCCTACCGGCTCAAAGCTGTATTTTGGTTTTACTGTAACATCATAATTCCATTCATCATTTTCTTTTGAAGGCATTGGAAGCTGGACTATGGCGCTTTCGGCTCGATAAACCAATCCATCCTGAGTATGGGGCTGGCCGACGAGAAGATAAACACCGCAAACAAAATGTTCGCTTTGCTGCGGAAAGAAAGCCATTCCATTTTCGTCGGTAACGGCACTATCCACAGGGGATATTTTTTCTCCGAGCACATATCCTTCAAGCGTAAGGGCAAGTTCGCGCCATTTTTCGATATTTTTTCCGATGGTGGTGATATCGAACTTTTCAAAACCAGCCTTCGGGTAATAATTTCCGAATTCATCGATATCCGCAATCATAAAAAGGTCGAATTTTGCGCCGTAAAGAGGTTTTTCCCCATCGAAAAACTCAACGAATAGCGCCGGCTCGTTTTTAAGGTCAATGTTTTCGGAGACCGCATAGGCATTTATGCTTACGGCGGAAATGACCATGATCGTGCAGAGAAAACATATTAAGATTTTACTGATTTTCGTGGTCATCACCTCCATTATTTGTTTTCTTTTTCGGCATCATAAGCATGATGAAAAGCACAAGTAGAATCGGCGCCGCAACGATCGGCGCAATGATCAGTGGCTCTATCTGTGCCGCTTCTGAAGTTACCTTTATAATTTTTGCTTCCTCAACATTTTCAACTCTGTGTCCGCGAAGAAGGATTCTGTGGGTATTGATGCCATAGGGCGTACAGGTTACAAGGGTGCAATGATCCTTTCCTTCCTCGATGAGGAGTTCATCTGTTTCATCCGGTTCAACGATGAGTATCTGGTCAACTTCATAGGTCAGTACTTCGTCAAGAATACGAAGAGCGAAAATATCACCGACAACAAGTTTATCAAGATCTGTAAAGAGCCTTGCGCTGGGAAGGCCTCTGTGTCCCGAAAGGACGCAATGGGTACTTTCACCACCGACAGGAAGGCTTGTCCAGTCAAGGTGTCCTACGGCTATCTGGAGCACCGCATCGCTTGTTCCGTGATAGATCGGTATTGTAACGCTGATGGCCGGAATTTCGATATATCCCATAATTCCGATACCGGTAATATCAAGGAGTTCATAATATTCTTTTTTCTGCTCATCGCTGAGAAGATACGGGTTTCTTCTTCCGATAAGACTTTCGTTATATGCCACAGCCTCGGAAATAATGCGGTCATATTTTTCCGCATCGAGGTTTTCTATCTGTTGGGTATAGTCTACGATAACTTTCGATTGGGTGAAAGAGTTCCAATAATCGCTGAAAGAAGGATAAATAAGCAAGGACAGACCTGCAATAAGAATCAATATTAACAATATGTTTGTCATTTTACCTTTCATTGCAGCTCTCTCCTTGCCGCAGCATCGGCGGTTTTTCGACAATGCTGCGGTTATATAGTATATAAAATAACTTGTGTAATTATTACATTATTTGTTGCTCATGCGTTTTTTGGAAACAAGGGCAACAACTGCGCCGCCAACAAGAAGTCCGCCTGCAACATAGAAGATGGTGGTACCCATGCCACCGGTTTCAGGAAGCATGGAACCGGTTTTGTTGACTACGTGAACACCGGAACCGGTGGAGAAGATATCGCCGGTGAACTGTGCATCAAGGTTGCCGTTTGCAATGGTGAATTTCTGGCGTGCGGTAAGTTTGTTGTAACCTGCGGGAGCAACGGTTTCTTCAAGGTAATAGATTCCGTTATCAAGGCCGATTACTCTTACTTTGCCGTCTTTAACAATGATGGAAACGTTGTTGCCTGCTGTCATTTCGTCTTCTCTTGCTCTGCGGTAAGTGCCGTCATTCATAAGAACAACGCCGACTTCGTTGCCGTCTTTTTCAGCATCGTAAATTCTGAATTCAGCACCGTCGATGAGTTTGTTCTGGCTGTCGGTTTTAACAACGTCGATTGCATAGGTATAAGTATAGGTTACGGATTCGTTGGATTTGTTATAGGTGCCGTCTGCTTTGGGTTCACCGAAGGTAAGCCAGGTTTTATTGGGGTTGCTGTTTTCGCCTGCGATGGTTGCGTTTCTGGTAAGAAGTGCGGAGTAATAAACAACAACTTTATCGTTTGCTTCAAGTCTGTCGCAGAATTCTTTTCCGAAAGTTACTGTGAAGGAAGATTTATCGGTGGTATCGGGAGCGGCGGTAATGCTGTTGAAAATATAGTTTACAACAGTTTTCTGATCTTCGCCTTCTCCAACGGTTTCGGTTGCGGGAATTACAACGGGAGTGGTGCTTCCGGAAACATAAAGTTCAACTTTGATAAGGGCGGGATCGCGGAAATATTTATCAAGATCGTCGTGGAGAACATAGTTCTGTGCGCCGGCCTGAACATTGATGGTGGTGTGGAAATAAACGACCTGGCCGATATCAGCGGTGTTGTGGCCGCCGTAAAGGTTGGTGGAATCTTCCATAACAAGTTTTTCAACAGTGGGCATGCCGTTCTTTGCGTTGACTGCTGCATCGGGGTTGGTGGTTGTAAGTCCGCAAAGAGCGCCTACGTTGGAATCAACAAGATAATAACCGAGTACAAGGTCGGAAAATTTGCCGCTTACGGTGTTTGTTTCGGGATTGGTGGTGATTACGAATTCACCATCGTTTTTAGAGCTTTTAACAGGGGTGATGCCGTTTGCTTTTGCATAATCAAGAGCGATTTTTGCAAATGTTGCAACGGTATCGTCGTCTTCTGCTGCAATCCAGGTTACGTAACCTGCGTCGTCGATCGCAACATATTTAAGAGCATCTGCGGTTGCGAAGAATCCGGTCCATGCTGCGTTTACTTTATAGGAATAAGCGCCGGATGCGACATCATAGCTCTCGAGGTCGAGAAGTCTGTAGATTTCATAAATGTTGCCTTCGCTTACGCCGTTAACGGTTACGGAACCGAGTACGGTAGAGTCATCTGCAAAAGCAGTAATGCCAAGGGAGAAAATCATTACGAGTGCAAGAACCAAACTTGCGATTTTTTGAAGTTTCATAGTTACACATTCCTTTCTTTTCTTTTTTTGTATTCCCGAAATTTCAAAAACTGTTTTATTGCGCTTCAGGAAGAATCCTCCTTTCTGCGCTTTCTTTGATGGGTCTGCCTGTATATCAAGGCAGAAGTTGCTGAAAGGAGCATTATTCCGCCAATGATATTGATAAGATTTCCGCTTCCGCCTGTTTCGGGAAGCTTGTAATGAAGCCTGTATGTATTGGTGACGGTTATTTCATAAGAATTCGTTCCTGTCTGAACAAGTCCTCCATAATCCGCAGACCAATCATTATTGGGAAGTATCTCTTCAACGGAATAGGTTATATCTTTTCCTTTGCTGTCCTTTACCGGAAGGTTTTCAAAGGTATATTCCCATCCGTTTTTAAGGTTGAGCACCGCGGTCATACCGGATTCCGTTCCGTTTGTGATGAGCTTGACCGTTACGTTGAGCTGTTCGTAATCCTTTTCCGTCGCAAGGCTTCCGGTATCCCATTTTTTCTTCACCTTTACGGAAACGGTGTTTTCTTCCGTAATGGGTTCGTTGGTGATGAGAAATCCTTTGCCTTCAATAACAATGGTTTCGGTCTTCGTGGTTTCTTCATAGAACGTGAAGGTCGCGCCGTAGCCCGAATTCGAGTTTCTGTCAAGCCTTCCGTTATTAAGAGAAGCTGTCACATAATACGTTGTGTTCCAGGGACGGTAACTGAGTTTTCCGTTGCTAAGAGTGAAGCCTGTTGCGGAACTTGTTCCCGTACGGAAATAGGAATCCGAATAATAAATATTCTGTCCTTTGGCGTTGGTGAAATAATATTTGCCGGAACTTATTCTAACGTTCCATTTTGCTCCGGGAGTCTGTGCCGCTTCTTCCTGGTTGGTTATCCAGCGGAAAACACCGTCGTTTGCGCTGAGATAGCCACTTGAAGTTTTGAGCATATAAGTTTTTCCACTCTGAATACTGTCTGCCGGAGTCCATTCGGTTACCTCTGTTGTAGAGGATTCCAGCACCGTTATGGTTTCAAGGTATCCGGGAACCGTTCCTTCCTCAACATCATAGGCAACTTCCGTTCCATCGCTGTTGTAAAGCGGAAGGTTATCCCATTTATACTGCCATCCGTTAGCTTCGTTAAGAATCTCTTCACGGATTCGCTTTCCGTTGGCGATAAGATAGACCGTTACGGAATCTCCGGAATGGTCTATGTCATCCTTCCATTTCTTTACCGCCTGGACAGAAGTAGTTTCATCACCGTAGTTTCCGTTTGTGGCAACGAGATAAACTTCGTGATTTTCAACGTCTATCTTATAACCGTGGACAGTGAAGCCGCCGGAAACGTTCTCGTCCGCCTTCGGGTCGGGAATTACATCGAAGGTCGCTGTTCCCATGCTGTTTATCTTCATTACTATGATTCCGTTTGCGGCGCCATAGCCGTTATCGGGATATTTCGTCTCTTTTATGTAATAGGTGTTGCCTGCGGCAAGACCCCACATATATGTATATCCGTCCGCTACTTTGAAAACGTTCTTCGCCGCGTTGCCGTTTTTATAAGAAGCTTCGCTTTCCCAAAGCTGGGCAGGAGTGCTGCAGGCTTCGTCGGTAAAGACGGAGAATTCCGCTCCGTTGAGCAGTTCTCTTGTAAGGACATCCTCTTTTTGAAGCTTGAGTCCGTAGCGGGTTGTGATATTGAACTTGATTTTACAGTTCGATGCGGAAGCGCCTCGTTCAAGGTAATACATCGTAAGGGTATGCTCACCCGCTCCGATGGAATCCGGAAGGGCCGAAGTGTTTCCATTAACCGTTACAACCCCGGTGGCGAAGTTTATTGAACCTTCGAGAGCGTTATGAATACCACCGATATCAAGAACGAGTATTCCGTCAACAAAAACCCAGACGTCATCGTCGCCGGTGAATTCAAACACAAGGTCTTTTCCGTTAAGTCCCTGGTTTACGTTATTCCCTTCCAAATCCTTTCCGCCGGGATCGCTCGGAAGGAAGAATTCAATATCCGTCTGGATTCCGAACCAATATTCCGAACCGACTCCGGAGCCGCCGGTATATTGGTAATGGGTCGTTCCGTTATATTCATCGTACTGTCCGCTGTTCGTATATGTTCCTACTGTTCTTCCGTTGGTGTTTACATAAGGAGAGTTAAACGGAAGGAAGTCTGCAGTACTGGAATCCACCGCACGCTCAAGGTAATCGTAAACGTAGAATCTCTGAGCATTCTGGTTATAGGAAGCAGCATGATAAAGTGAATCGTAATAATAATATCCGTAATGTTCCGTATTTGCCGGGTCATCACAATATTGGAAAAGGTGGTCACCGGTTCCGAGATAAGTTTTGCCCATAACTCCCGTTCCGGTTGCCGGATCAAAAGCATTCCCCGTTCCGAAGATGAGGTTTTTCACTTCATCAGTAAGCAGGTTTGCGTTTGTGTTATCGCCGGTATATTTGTTGTCACCGTTATCCGAATTGCTCGGATAAGAAAGTTTTCCGCCGCTCCAATCACGGAAAATAAGGTTTTCCGCCCCTTTTTGGGTGGAATCAATTGCCCATGTTTCGTTATGACCGGAAGCATTTACCGTTATATTCCCGGTTACATATGGGAAGTTGAAGAAAGGACTGTAATCGAAAACTTTTGTTGTAATAAAGTCGTTCGTGCTTACGGTGGGCGAAGTTGCCGCATTGAACTGACCTATGTTATATGTTGCCGGAATCCAGTCCGCATAGAAAACAGTACTTCTTTCCGGAGTAATTTCATCACCGGGAAGATAATATTTTTCGTTTATGATATCGTACCAGCCACGGATTTTATAGCTGTATCCGTCCGGAGTTTTCCAGCTTTCCGGAAGAGTAAGACTTTCGCCTTTCGCAACAGTATAAAGGGTGTTATCCGAACCGGAAAGGTAATCCATTCCGCCGTTTGTTCCGTCAATCCAGATATAAACTTCATCCGACGTATCGTAAATTCCGAAGTTATAAACCGCTGCGCGGCTTTGGGTCTGGGTCATTTTGAAAACTTTTGCGTTTTCATCAAGATAGGCGTATTCGCTGTTGCTTCTGATCCTTACTCCGCCGTCTGTGGTAAGAATCCTGCTGGAATATGCACCGCTTGTTGTAACGCCCGAACCGTTGTTTGGATATGCGTGCATATATCTTCCGGAAGAAAGGTTCCTGATAATATAAGTATCCGTTCCCTCTTTTGTAAAGCTCCAGAGAAGTTCGTTCCGGTTGTTTACATTTGCGGTTATAACACCGTTTGAATCAATGTTTATCGGAACAGCCGTTCCGTTTCCGTCGAAGGCATAATATCCGTTAGTTCCCTGAGTATAAACAACAAACGCCGCCGTTTCGGTAAACATATTGGCGTTATAGGTTATGGTTTCGGCGATTTCCGTTTCAACAAGTACCGCCGCAGACCAGATAAACTCAAGTTCCATCAGTTTTTCGCTGTTGGTAACAAATTGTTTATGGTTTTCGGGAAGGTTGGAATAATATTGATATGTAAGACAAACTTTTTTATAAATTTCGGTAAGCCAGGCTTCCTCGCCTTCATAATCTTCCGCATCTTCAAATTCCATGATTTTTGCGTTGATTTCGTCCGCTGTTGGAATTTCATCTATCATGGTTATTACTTGCTCAATACGCAGTCTTTCTTCTTCCGGAAGTCTTTCGAAGCTTACCCTGCATTCATCGGTGTGAGTATGTTCTTCAAGTTTACATACGAGGTTTCCCTCTTTGTCGGAACATTCTTCTGAATGAGTGTGTTCCTCAAATCCGCAGAAGAATTCCTTTTGACAATCTTCGGTATGGGAATGTTCCGCTTTTTCACAAATTTGTTTTCCTTTTTCATCAAAACATTCCGCGCTGTGGAAATGCTCTTCCAATCCGCAGAAATATTTTGCTTCTTCCTTTGCGACACATTCTTCCGAATGAGCATGCTCGGGATTTTCGCAAATCAGATTTTTATTTTCATCAAAGCATTCTTCGGAATGTGCGTGCTCAATGAATCCGCAGATATATTCCGTTATGGTTTCTTCCGGGGTTTTCTCCGGTTCTGCGGTTATTTCAGAAAGACATTCATCGCTGTGGGAGTGTTCAACAAATCCGCAGAAAACATTGCCTTTCTCATCAAAGCATTTTTCTTCGTGAATATGTTCCGTAAAACCGCATTTATACGGAGAAGGAACTGCAATTTCCGCAAATCCGAAAATCGTTTCGTCGTTTTTTCCAATTTCAACAGACTGAACGCTGTCGCCGTAGTCGCCGATTACCGTTTTATAACCGTCCTCGGTGATTTCGATTATGATCCCCGCTCTGTCCGGTTTTCCGTTTCTGTCTTCATCAAAGAAAATCAAATCTCCGGCAAGTGCTTCGTGCTCACCGAAAGGTTTGTAAATATCAATTTCCGCCGCAGAAAGAAGTTCTGTCCATTTTTCTATATCTGCATCAAAAGGAATTTCCGCCTTTGCATATTCAAGACAGAAGCCAATAAAAATGCTGTTCCAGTCCGCATATGGTTTTCCGAACCATTCGCCGTAACGAGTCCTTCCTTTTGTAGTTTCGCCATCTTCGGCAACCTCATAGTTTTTTGTGCTTTCATGATATCCAAGCTGGCTTTTTGCAATTGTTATAAGATTTTCGGAAACGTTTTTTGAAAGCTGTACCGAAGCAAACCCGGATTTCCATTGTTCTTCCGTTTCAATATCCGCGTTTTTATCAGAATAACATTCAAGGCTGTGGCTGTGTTCCGAAAGTTCACAGAAAACGGTTTTTATTTCATAACATTCATCGCCGTGGCTGTGACCTTCTGTTTCCATAATTTCGCAGATGAGGGAAATTTCATAGCATTCCTCGGAATGGATATGCTCTTCCGGTTTTTCGCAGATAAGTTCTTCGCCGGAATAGCATTCTTCAGCATGAAGGTGGCTTTCTTCTGTTTCGCAGATAAGAACTTTTTCAAAACATTGTTCGGAATGGGAATGCGCTTCCTCTTCCGAAAGTTCACAAATAAGGACCTTTTCTTCCGCCGCAAGGCAGCTTTCGGAATGGGTGTGTTCTTCTGTTCCGCAGAAGGTTTCTCTTTCCTGGGTTATGGCAGGAAGAATCAGCGCATAAGTAGTACAGAAAACAACTACAGCAGAAAGAACGGAAAGTATCTTATGCCAAATTTTTCTTCGCTTATGCTGTCTTGCATATTTTTTCATTCTTTTCTCAAGATTTGTTTCCAATGCGCTTTTCCTCCTTTCCAAAAGAGTTATTTATATGCAGGTTCAAACGGCATATAACAAGGGATATCACCTATCCCTTTTTTATTCTATTATTCCAAAATCCGAAATCGGCCAGACACAGAAAAGAATCTTTCCTACGATCTCTTCGTCAGAAATGCATCCGACAGCGGAAGTTCGGCTGTCGATAGAAGTTTTTCTGTGGTCACCCATCAGGAAATATTTAGAATCCGGAACCTGATATGGATATTCAATATCACATTCTCCGAATGCCTTTTCGGAAACATATGGCTCATCAAGTTCTTCCCCATTAACAAAAACTGTTCCGTTTTCGTCAACAAGAACGTAATCCGAGGGCGTTGCTATTATTCTTTTTACCAGGAGTTTATTGCCTATATAAAATGCAACCAAGTCTCCCTGTTCAAAATTTTTGCTCTTTACCGAAACAACTATCTGCCCTTCTTCAATTGTCGGTGTCATGGAAGAACCGTAAATCTGGAGAACCGGCATCCATAAAGTTGCCACAAGAACAGCAAAAGCCGCAACTACAACAAGAGTATAAACTGTACTTTTGAAAACATTTATATATCTTCGTTTGTACTTTACTCTGTCAAGTTCGGCTTTCAGTTCATCAATTTCGGGCATCTGTTTTTTTGCCTTTGTTTTCATTTTTCGTCCTGATCCTTTTTGGAGTAAACCATTGAAAGAAGTTCGCGAAGACCAGCATGTTCGTTATAAAATTTATCAAGTCGTTTGGAAACATCGTCCCAATATGCTTTGGATTCTTTTTCCGCCTTGGAGATTATTAACTCTGCTTTTGCTTTTGCTTCTGCTTCAATTGCAGCACTGCGGCTTTGAGCTTCGGCAATCTGGCGTTCGCATTTTTCACGGGTTTCTCTTTCTTTTATCCGGGCAAGAGCATCCTGTTTTTCGCTCAGTTTTTTTACGCTTTCAACGTATTGAATGCTTGCAGCCTGAGCCGCTTCAAAAACTCCGTTTATAGCAATGGCGGCTTCGGCGATCGAACCCGCCTCATTAATTTTTATTTCTCTTTCCTTGAGTTCGGTCTGAGCTTTTTCAAGTTCGGTTTTAAGCTTTTCCATTTCTTCGCCCTGGTCGATAAGCATCTGGAGCAAATCGGTTCTGGAAAGCTTTTTCATTTCTTTTTCCGTCAAGCTGCTCAACTCCTTACAATAAAAAAACACCATTAACTGAAAATAATGCAAAAGCATTAAATAAAGATAATAGTATTACTATTATTAAGTATAATACTATTGCATTGTGTTTGTCAACCATACTTTTAGTTAAACTAATTGTATGGGCGGTGATATGATACGTGAAAAGAAAGAAATAAACATAAAAATAGGAGAGCAGGTAAAAAAGGCTCGCGAAAACGCCAAATTAACTCAGGAACAGCTTGCCGAAAAAATTGATGTTTCACCGCAATATATTTCAGATTTGGAACGCGGTGTTGTCGGAATATCTGTTGAAAAACTCAAAAGTCTTTGTATTGCACTAAGGGTAAGCAGCGACGAAATTCTTTTCGGAAACTATAAAAATAAAAATTCCACAATTATTTTTGAAAAAATCAGCGTTCTTTCCGAAAACCATGTTCTTATTCTTTCTGATATCGTAAACAAATACATAGAAGCAGTTTCTTCCGGCAAATAAAAAACAGCTCTTCCCAAAATCGGAAGAGCCGTTTTTTTATTATATTTTCCGTCAAAAGCACCTTTCGGTGCGGCTCATATGGGGACACGAAAACGTGTTTGCCGCTTCACCGAAAACAATATCTTTTATTGCAATTTTTCGCATATAACAAAAAAATCCCGGAACAAAGTTCCGGGATTTTGTGGCGGAGATGAAGAGATTCGAACTCTTGAGAGGCTTCTGACCCCTACACGATTTCCAGTCGTGCGCCCTCGACCATCTAGGCGACATCTCCAAATGCTCAAGAAAACTTGCTGTTTATCACAGCGCTTGATTATTATACTAAAAACAAAAACAAAAATCAAGTGTTTTTTAAAAATTTTTTATATTTTTTTAAAGATATTTGCTATCAGGCATTGTTTTATGTTATTATAATAAAAAATCCGGAGTTTTAAGGAGGCTTTTTGAAAATGACCGAAATTCTTGCTCCCGTTGGCGGAAAAGAACAGCTTATTGCCGCGGTGCGTTCCGGCGCAAACGCGGTTTATCTCGGCGCAAAGAATTTTAACGCAAGGCGAAACGCTTCCAACTTCGAAGATTTTGAACTTCCGGAAATTGTTTCCTATTGCCACGCAAGGAACGTAAAGGTTCACGTTGTTTTAAACACCCTTGTTATGGATTCGGAAATTCCTGCACTTATCGAAGAAATTAAAAACGTTGCCGCTTCCGGGGCGGATGCCGTTATTGTTCGGGACCTTGCCGTTGCAAAACTTGTTCGCGAAATCTGCCCTTCCATAGAAATGCATGCTTCCACCCAGATGACAATTCACGACCTTGCCGGTGCATTGGAGGCAGAACGTCTTGGCTTTAAAAGGGCCGTTCTTTCGAGAGAACTTTCCCTTGATGAAATAAAATATATCGCTGACAGAACCGAAATCGAGCTGGAGGCTTTTGTTCACGGTGCGCTTTGTATGTGCATGTCCGGCTGTTGTTACCTTTCTTCCGTCCTCGGCGGAAGAAGCGGAAACCGCGGACTTTGCGCTCAGCCCTGCCGCCTTGATTTCCGCTTCGGCGAAAAAGACCATGCTCTTTCCCTTAAAGATATGTCCCACATCGAATACATCCGTGAGCTTTCCAGAGCCGGCGTATGCTCTTTTAAAATCGAAGGAAGAATGAAACGCCCGGAGTATGTTGCGGCGGCTGTAACGGCCTGCAGGGCCGCTCTTGCCGGGGAAAAGCCCGATGTTGAATCTCTCCGGGCGGTTTTCTCCCGCCAGGGTTTTACCGACGGCTATCTTACCGGAAAACGCACACCGGAAATGTTCGGTTTCAGAAGTCACGATGACGTTACCGCGGCGGATAAAGTTCTTAAAAACCTTGCGAATTTTTATAAAGATGAAGCGAACCTTGTTCCGCTTAAAATGGAACTTTCCATTTCCGAAACGGAACCTTCGATTCTGACAGTTTCCGACGGAGAAAACACCGTTTCCGTAACCGGCGGAATCTGTGAAAAAGCAATGCGCGTTCCAACAGACAAAGCCCTTGCGGAGCGTTATCTTTCCAAAACCGGCGGAACTCCGTTCTACCTTGATGAGCTTGAATTTTCCGCCGAGGGAGAACCTGTTATTGCCGCAGGCGAACTTAACGAAATGCGACGCAAGGCTCTTTCAAATCTTCTTGAAATCCGCGAAAAGGCTGTTCCCCATCCCGTTATGGATTTTGAACTTCCGAAACCCGAAAAACACATTTCCGATAAAACCGCTTTGCGAATCCGTGCGGAAAAATTCGGCCAGGTTCTTTTCGAAAACGATGCGGAAGCCATTATCCTTCCCCTTTCCGAAATTGAAAAACATCCTGAAGCAATTGAAAAATTCGGAGAAAAGCTTTTTGCGGAACTTCCCGCCCTTGTTTTCGCTTTTGATGAAGAAAAAATCCGGGAAAGACTTTTTGCACTTTACAAAAAAGGCGTTCGCCACACCATTTGTGAAAACATCTGTACCCTTCGTCTTGCGAAGGATTGCGGTTTTACCGTTCACGGCGGACACGGACTTAATATCCTCAACGGCCTTGCTCTTGAGGAATATGAAAAGCTCGGTGTCGAAGATACTACCCTTTCCTTTGAACTTTCCGCGCCGAAAATAAAGCACCTTGGCGGTAAAATAAAACGCGGAATCCTCGGTTACGGATATCTTCCGCTTATGCGGATGCGCGCCTGCCCCATAAAAAAAACTTCCGGATGCAAAAACTGCCCCGGAAAAGGAAAAATAAAAGACCGAATGGGCAAGGAATTCACCTATCTTTGTTTTGAAAAAAAATTCGGCACCCTTTTAAACAGCGTTCCGCTTTACGTTGCGGATAAGGATTTTTCCGGAATCGATTTTATGACGCTCTATTTCACCACCGAAACTTTGGAAAACTGCGAAAAAATCTATAATATGTTTAAAAATAAAGCTCCTGCTGATTTTGATAAAACAAACGGACTTTATTTCAGGGAACTTTTATAAAGGAGATTTTTTAATGGAAGTTATTTTTTTCATGAGCCTTTTTAATATAGGTTACGGAATTTTCGGTCTTTTCGGAAAAATGAATATCCCCGAAAAATTCAAAGGACACGAATGGACGAGGGATTATATGAAAGAGCTTGGAATTGCCGATATTCTTCTTGGTGTTCCGTGGCTTATTCTTTATTTTGCATTTAAGCAATATGACCCCGGCTACTGGACAGTTTTTATTTTGATTATATTGCTGGCTCTTCCTTCGCTGATATATGTTATTTTTGTCGAAAGAAAATATAATAAACTTTTGAAAAAAGATTAAAAAAAGCTCTTTTGCCAACGGCAAAAGAGCTTTTTATTTTTTTACATCAATTTTTCGAGCACCTTTTCCGCGCAGCGGATTCCGTCCGCCGCCGCTGACATAATTCCGCCGGCATAGCCGGCGCCTTCGGCGCAGGGATAAAGTCCTTCCACCCCGATTGCTTCAAGAGTTTCGCTGTTGCGGACTATACGCACCGGGGAACTTGTTCTTGTTTCCGGCCCGGTGAGCACCGCTTCCGGATCCGCAAAGCCATGGAGTTTTCTGTCCAGCGCAACAAGTCCGGTTTTGAGCACCGAGGTAATTTCTTCCGGGAAAAGTTCCGCAAGGTTTTTATCTTCAACGCCTCTTGCGTAGCTCGGTTCAACCTTTCCAAACCGGGAAACACCGCCGTTTAAAAAAGCTCCGACGGTTTGAGCAGGGGCTTTTGTTCCGCCGCCCATTTCAAAAGCTTTTCTTTCAATTTCATGCTGAAAAGCCATTGCCTTAAAAGGGTCGCCGCCGAAATCTTCCGCGGATACGGAACAAACGAGAGCAGAGTTAGCGTTTTTTCCGTCCCTTGCGAAACAGCTCATTCCGTTTGTCACCACCGCATCTTCCCTGTCTGCGGAAGGAACAACGTATCCGCCGGGGCACATACAGAAAGTATAAGCGCAACGTTCGCCAACGTGGTAAGAAAGCTGATATTCCGCCGCCCAAAGGGCAGGATTTTCCGCAAAATCGCCATACTGGGCGCGGTTTATGTCCGACTGGAGATGCTCAATCCTTACTCCAACGGAAAAAGGTTTTGCTTCCATGAGCACGCCTTTTTCTTTGAGCATTGAAAAGGTATCTCTTGCGGAATGGCCCGCGGCAATAATAACGTTTTCCGCCGGAAATTCCATTCCTTCGGCGGAAACGGAAACGATTTTTCCGTTTTTTACGCCTATATCGTCAACTTTTGTAAGAAAACGTATTTCTCCGCCAAGAGAAATTATTTCCTCACGGATGTTTTTTACAACTTCCCTGAGCATATCCGTTCCTATATGCGGTTTTGATTTGCTCAGAATTTCTTCCGGCGCGCCGTGTTTTTGAAGTTCTTCAATAATAAAATCGCATCTTGGGTCATTTATTCTTGTTGTAAGCTTTCCGTCGCTGAAAGTTCCGGCGCCGCCTTCGCCGAACTGGACGTTTGCTCTTTCGTTGAGCACGCCGCCCTTCCAATAGTTTTCAACCGCGGCGGTTCTTTCCTCTACTTTTGCGCCTCTTTCAAAAATAAGAGGCCTTGCGCCGGCCCTTGCAAGATAAAGTCCCGCAAACATACCCGCAGGTCCAAAGCCGATTATAATCGGCCTTGTTTCCGGGGCTTTTTTGAGCACCGGAATTTCGGCCGGTACAATTTTTCTTAAAGTAACGTTTTTCGCTTTTGCTCTTCCGGCAATTTTTTCTTCGTTTTCGCAGGAAACCGCAACGGAAAAAACAAGCGAAACCCTGTCCTTTTTCCTTGCGTCAACAGAAATTTTTGAAACAGAAACGGAATTCACTTCCGAAGCTTTTATTTTGAGCACGGAAAAAGCTTTTTCAAAAGCTTTTTCCTTTGGTTCACCGGGAGATATTTTTATTTCGGAAACGATTATCGGCATTTTGTTTCTCCTTATCTCGATAAAATCAAAAAGGCTCATTTTTATGAGCCTTTTTGATTTTTTTACTGTTCTTTAACGGTTATTGTAATTGAATAAACTCCGGTTGCCCAAGCATTTTCTCCGCCGGGAAGGAAAACTTCCGCCTGGATCCGATACTGGCCGGTCTGGATAATATCCCTGGTGCTCAAATCGA
The DNA here is from genome assembly GCA_017521825.1 of Oscillospiraceae bacterium. GTDB lineage: Bacteria > Bacillota > Clostridia > Oscillospirales > Ruminococcaceae > UMGS1668. The sequence continues at coordinate 19,511 of JAFXBK010000014.1, read as the reverse complement.
GCTGGACAACAATATCCTTTGCGGAAAGAGAATTTATAACTTCCGCCGGTCCCACAAGAGTTACCGCAACTTTGGAAGTGTTGGAAGTTACCTTATATTCTTTCGGAACGTTGACCACATTTATCTGCGTTACGTTAAAGGTGCTTTCGACGTAATCCGTAAAATCAAAATCAAGATAAATATCTTCCACATAGCTTTGTGAGGTAAGTCCCTCCGGAAGTTCCACATCAAATTTTACGGAAGAATTTTCAAGATTAAGTTTTCTTATATCAACATATCCGAGGAAAATATCGCTGTATTTATCAATGATATTATCTTCGCCCTCAACAAGGATATCCGTTGCGGAAATTGTGTAATTAAGGTTTGCGGGGTCGAAAAATTCCGGAACGTTGGTATAATCAAAGCTTACCGAAAGGTTTGCGGTTTTATGAACCGGAATGAAAACCGTCGCTGTTTCGTTATCAAGGGTAATTTCGTCCTTGTTATAGGTGATATAGTTTCCTTCCTCATCCGCAAGGAAAACTTCGCCGACGGCGGCAATGGTTTCCTCATAATCGCCGGAAAGGACAACGTCAACATAGGCGTATTCTATTTCCGCAAGGTCGATTTCCGGGCCGGTTATAACAATTTTGGTGGGGTTTGTATAAATTTCCTCCTGGATATATTCATCCGGAATATTATATTCGCCGATTATGTTATATCTGAGCGGAACGGTTTTATCAACATACTTATCAAATTTTACAACCATTTTTGATGGAGAGACATTCACAATCTCAAAATCCTTGCTGCTGTTGTTAACAGCGCGAAGTTCCAGCTCGTAAACTCCCGCACCGGAAACGCCGGAAAGCGAAGGAGAAATTGAAATATCTTCCGCGGAAACGCCGCCGATTACTGAACGGGAACCGGTTATGGTAACGTTTGCGGTGGTTTCGCCGCCTTCGATTACCGAAAGGCCAAGCTCCGCAAGAATTCCGGATTGGACGTTTACGTTTACCCCAACCCCCTGAACAACAACTTCGCCGGTGGGTCGCAAAACAAGAGATACCACAAGCCAAAGAAGGAAAGAGAGCAAAAGCGAAAGCAAAAAAGTTATTCTTTTATCTTTAAAAATAAAGTTCATTTTTCTTCAGCGCCCCCTTTTCCGAAGAATTTGTTTACAACGGTTTCGGTTTTTTCGGGGATCATATATTCCTCGAGTTTTCGTTTAAGGTAAACAGGGTCAATTTCGCGCATAAGCTCGCCGTTTACCGCCATGGAAATTTTTCCGGTTTCTTCAGAAACAACAACGGCTACTGCGTCGCTGTTTTCGCTTATTCCGAGAGCCGCTCTGTGCCTTGTTCCAAGCATATTGCTGATATCATAGTTCTGTGAAAGTGGAAGGAAACATCCCGCGGCATAAACCCTTCCGCCGCGGATTATTGTTGCGCCGTCGTGAAGCGGTGCGTTATGGAAAAAGATGTTTCCGATAATTTCCTTGCTGGGTTCCGCGTTTACAATGGTTCCGGTGGAAATTATTTCGCCAAGTTTTGTTTCGCGTTCAAAAACAATAAGCGCGCCGACATCGTGTTTGGAAAGTTCGGTAACACCATCCACGATTTTTGCGATGCAGTTTTTCATAAGGGTTTCGTCATCAACTTTTTCCGTTGTGAAATTGAAAAAAGTAAGGTTCGAAATCCTTGATTTTCCCATGCTTTCGAGGGCGTGGCGAAGTTCCGGCTGGAAAACAACAACAATCGCAATAATACCGAAACTGAACACCTGCTCAAGAAGATAGGAGGTGCTCTTAAGTTCGAGCGTTGCGGAAACGATATACATCAAAAAAAGGAGAAAAATACCCTTTATAAGCTGACCCGCCCTTGTGTTTGAGGCAAACATAAGCACGGTATATAAAAGGTAGGCAATTATTACAATGTCAAACAAATCCCAAATTCTGAATGTTCTGAGAAGGTTCAGAATGCTGTCCCAAGAAAATGCCAGTTCTCCCATATTTTTTCCTCTTCTATATAAAAATCTATTATTTTCTTAATATAATAATAACACATGAGAACGCATTTTCAAGTATTATTTTGTTAACGTTTTTAAATATTTTTCGAAATTCCGTGAATTATTCCGATTAGTTTTAAAATCTCTTCCTCGGTGTTCAAAGGACCGATGCTCAAACGGCAGGTTCCGCGTTTTTCTGTGTTCATTTTTTGATGGGCAAGGGCGGAACAATGGAATCCACCCCTTGATGCCACGCCTTTTTCCGAAAGTTTTTCGGCGGTTTTTTCCCCGGAAAGATCCCCGAGCACGAAGGAAACAACGGCGCTGTGGGTTTCCTTTTCCGGAAAACCGGTGAAAAGAGTTGCGTTTTTGATTTTCGAAATTTCGGAATAAAGTTTTTGTGCAAGGCCGATTTCCCTTTCGGAAATTTTATCCTCGCCTTCCGAAACAACCTTTTCAATTCCCGCAAAAAGGCCGCAGATTCCCGGAACGTTAAGGGTTCCGCTTTCGAGCATTTCCGGAAGGTCTTCCGGCTGGTTTGGAAGAAGCGAATAGCTTCCGGTTCCGCCGAAAAGATGCGGTTTTAAAAGTTCCGGCCTTTTTGCCGCAAGGATCCCGGTTCCCATGGGTCCCAAAAGTCCCTTATGACCGGGCGCGCATATAAAATCCACACCCGTTTTTTCCATATCCATATGCTCGGAACCGGCGGTCTGCGCCATATCCGCCAAAAAAAGAATTCCGTTTTCGTGTGCAAGCTTTGCAAGCATTTTTATCGGAAGTTTTATTCCGAAAACGTTTGATGAACCGGTTGCAACAATCATTTTTGTGTCGCTTCTTATCAGTTTCCTGAAGGATTCCACCGTTTTTTCCGGTTCGGATTCAAAAACTTCTGCAACGGAAAAATCCGCTTTTCCAAGCTTTTTAAGTTCAAAAAGCGGTCTGAGCACCGAATTATGCTCAAGGTCGGAAATTATAAAATGTCCGCCTTCCGAACCGATGCTCATGAGCACGATGTTAAGAGCTTCGGTACAGTTTTTGGTAAAAACAAGGTTTTCGCTTTCGGAAAGCCCGAAAAAATCCGCCGCCTTTTTTCTTGCTTCAAAAACCTTTTTTGCGGTTTCCATTCCCATTTTGTGGCCGCTTCTTCCCGGGTTTGCGCCAAAGCAATAAAATGCTTCCTCGACCGCTTTTCTTACCGAAGCCGGCTTTGGAAAAGTTGTTGCGGCGTTATCAAAATAAAGCATTTTTTCACCGGCTTTCTCTGATTTCGTTTACCCTTATACCCGCCTTTTTTAAAACCTGCGAAACGGCTTCCCTTTCGCCGAAAACTTTTATAACATATCCACATCCGTAAGGATTTATTGAGGTATCCCGGAAAACACTTGCGCGAAAGCCGTTTTTTCTGAGCAGGTCCTCGCCTTTCATGGCGCTTGTTATTGAACTTAAAAGGAAAAAATATTCTTTCATAATATATACCGCCGTTCATCGGATAATTTTCCTTATATTATATGAACCGGCCTTATTTTGCGGCAACAAAAAACCGCCTGTTTTTTAAAACAGGCGGTTTTTATTGTTTTTTATCAGCCTCTTCCGGCTTTGATTACATTGGCATCGTGTTCTGCCTGGGTTGCGCCGTAATAGAAGTTTCCTTCCTTATCGGTTACAAAGAAATAGTAGTTGGTATCTGCCGGATAGAGAGCGGCTTTTATCGCGTTCATACCCGGGTTGCAGATGGGTCCTACCGGAAGTCCCGCTCTATAGTTCGGATAGGTATAATAAGCGCTGAGGAACGCATCGGACGCCGCAGGGTCATCAACAAAGGGTTTAATATTTTCGGTATAATAGAAATAGGTTACGTCGGACTGGAGATAAGGAAGACCGGAGTTCGGAGCAAGGCGGTTATGGAAAGCGGAAGAAACCTTTTCCATATCATCCATATACGCCGCTTCGGACTGGATTACGGAAGCAAGGGTGATTACTTCCTCAAGGGTCATTCCAAGTTCCTTGGCCCTTTCGTAATATTCGGCTGTAAACTTATTGTTGAAGTTATCTATGAATTTTGCAATTACGCTTCTTGGAGAGGATTCGGTATAGAATTCATAGGTATCCGGGAAAAGATAACCTTCCCATTTGATATAGATATTTTCATCCGTTCCCATCATTGAAGTGAATTCATATTCAAAGGTTTCGGTTTTTGCGGCCTCGATAAATTCATCATATCCGCAAACGCCGTTTTCCTCAAGGCGCTCTGCAATTTCTCTTAAAGTCATGCCTTCGTAGAAGTTGACCTTAACGACGTTTTTGGCAACTTCCTTGGTTTTAAGCGCCTGGAAAATCTGGTCGTAACCGAGGTTTGAATTAAGTTTATAGGTTCCCGGAGCAAGTTTTGTTTCCATATTTTTTACCCTTGCATAAACTTCGAAGGTAAAAGGTTCATCAATTATGCCCTTTTCCTCAAGAAGATTTGCAATTTCGGAAAGTCCGTAACCTTCCGGAATGGTTATTTCAATTTCCTTGCTTTCCTTGCTGAATCCAACAAGGTCGTTGATGCTTGAAAGCGCAAAGGAAGAAATAAAAACAGAAACCGCAAGAACCGCCGAAACCCAGATTATTGTAAGAAGCCAGTTATAGGCGGTGTTAAGGCGTTTTTTCCTTTTTTTCTGTGCGTTGGATTCGGAAACCTTCTGAACGGGCTTTTTCTTTTCCTGCTTCGGTTCTTCATAAACGGGCTCTTTTTTTACAAAAACCGGTTCTTCTTCCTCTTCCGGCGGCGGAGGCGCAAACATTTCGTCCTCAAATTCAAAATCTGTTTTTTCCGGTTTTTCCTCCGGAACCTTTTTGGAAGAAGTTTCGTCCTTAAAAAAGGAAGAAAAAACAAGGTCATCTTCCTCTTCCGGAATGTTGTCTTTTTTAGGTTCTTCCATTGGATCAAGGTCCTTGAAAAAATCCTCAAACTCTTTGTTGTTCATAAAATCCTCCGATCATCCCGCCGGCTTTGCTTTTTTGTAACCAACGGCTGAAAGTTTTCATACTATATAACATACCGGCGGGAACAAAAAAATTCCCGAAACCGATATAATTTTTTCTTACGAGGTGAAATTTCATGTTCGGAAACAATAACTGCTGCTGGTGGATCATCATCCTTATCCTTCTCTTCTGCTGCTGCGGAAACAACGGTTACGGCAACAACGGCTGCGGATGCAACAACGATTGCGGCTGTGGCTGCGGTTGCGGCTGAAAATCCAATCCATAAGCCTTTGCCCTGCGTTAAAGCGCAGGGCTTTCGGCGTTATTCCGAAAAATCCTCAACTCCGTCAAGGCTTCCGTTAATCGCTTTAACAAGAGCAAGGGCAAAATCCTTTGCCGCGGCGGGGCCGCAGGCGGTTATAAGTTTTCCGTCAATTTCAACTTTTCCGGCGGTATATTTCCCTTCCGGAACTTCGAATCCCGGGAAGCAGGTATATTTTTTGCCGGAAAGGGCGCCGGTTCCGGAAAGGACATAACCCGGCGAAGCGCAGATCGCACCGATGATAATATCATTATGGAGTGCAAATGTTATGGCATTATTAACTGTTTCTGAATTTTTAAGGTTTTTTGCGCCGGGCCAGCCGCCGGGAAAAACAAAAGCCTTGGAATTTTCAAAGCAAACTTCTTTTTCGGTAATTTCCGCGGTTACAGAAAGCCCATGGGCGCTTTCAACAGTTTTTCCGCCTATGCCAACGGTTTTAACTTCGATTCCGGCCCTTTTCATAAGGTCGAAAGGAACAACCGCTTCCATATCCTCGAAACCTTCCGCAAGGAAAAGATAAACCATATCCGTTTCTCCTTTATTTTACGATAAGTTCTGTTCTGGGTTTTCCGCAGGTCATTTTTCCTTCGGAGCATCTTCCTTCGGAAACGCAGGAAGGACCCGCATGGGCAAAGAGAGAAGGTGCTTCGGCTCTGCAAAGGCGGAGCATTTCGTCCGCAACGGCGCGGATTTCCCACTGAGCGCGGTTGCAGCAGCGAAGGCGGAAAAGGTTATGAAGGCTTCTTACGTTCATGGTGACAATCATCTTTGTGTCACAGGCATTGGGAAGAACAAAACGCGCATCCTCAATCGCTTTTTTCTCCGCAAGTTTCCAGGCTTCTTCCTCGGATTTTCCTTCCGCAACAAATTCATCTGCGGCTTTTTTACGAAGGATTTCGGTAAGCTTATGGTAACTTTCGGAACAAAGATCCATGATTTTGTTATATTCCTCAAGGGCCTCGGTGCTTTCGCCTATTGCCGGAGGAACGATAAATTCAAAATGTCCCTCTTTGTTTACGTAACGCTGGCTCTGAACGCTGAAAGAAGCGATTCTGTGGCGGGTAATCTGGGCAAGAAAAGCGCGGGAAACCCCTTCGATAGTGAAGGTAAAAGTTACGTGTTCAAGGGGGCTTTCGTGGCCAAGCCTTTCAAGCATTGCAACATAATCGGAGGCTTTTTCGTCAGTCATTCCGTCAAAAAGCTCGTCCGCGCCTGAATTGCTGTAACAAAGCCTTGCGGCGGCGGCAATGGTTTTTTCGGGGTTGGGTGTATGGCAAAGAAGATTGACTTTCATTTGATTTCCTCCTTTTATTATGTGCATAGTTATATTTTATTATATAACACTTCTTTTACATTGGCAAGTAAAAAAAATAAGCCGCGCAAAAGCGCGGCCTTAATTTTTTAATTATTTTACGGTAACGGTGAAACCAAGGGTTTCGATATGCATTCCGTCTTTATCGAGGAACATGACGGAAATGGTGGTGGTTCCTTCGCCGATTGCTTCAAGCTCAAAAGTTCCGTTCTGGGTTTTTGCTCTCTGTTCGGCGGAAACAACGCTTACGTTGTCATAAAGAAGAACAGCGGTTGCCGCTTCATCGCCGATTGCAACAGGAATTTCGATGATATCGCCTACGAGGTAGGTTATGGGCATTTCGGAAATGTTGCCGTCGTAACCATAGTTACCGATGGTGAATTCCCATTCGCCTTCCTGGAAATCGCCTACAAAGCCTTTTATATCGTCAACATAGAAGAATTTTTCGTCCATGGATACGGAATAGGTTTCGCCCATCTCGAAAGCTTCGCCTTCGGGAAGCATGATGATGAGCTGTGCGTAGGGAGGATTGACTCCGCTGTTGAGGAAAATGTGGTCGCCATCCATACGGGCATCATATCTGAAGAGTTCTTTTCCGTCGGAAACCCTTGTTACGGCGATTTCGCCGGTTCCGAGTTCAACGTTGGGGGTGTTCATAACAATCTGAAGAGCGGTAAGGCCTGAAGCAAAGGTCTGGCCTTCATCACTTACGGGATAAAAATGAACATCAAATTCTTCGGGGGTTACATATTTGGGGTCGGGTCTTGCACATCCGGTTGCGGAAAGCAAAATAAGCATAAGGCCGAGAATTACGGCAAGCATTTTTTTCATATTGATAAAACATCCTTTCTGCATATCTATCGGCAATTATAATATAAATTACTTAAAATTGCAAACATATTTTTAATTTATTAATTAAAATTGAATATTTGTTCACATTTTCCCTAAAAATATCACATTTTTATAAACAAAAGTATAATATTCTCCATTATTTTCTTGACATATCCGGCCTTTGGCATTAGGATTATATGCAGAATTTCTTTTTGTCGGAGGAAACTATGTTCAGCGAATTCAGCGCCCTTGGAATTGTTCATAAAATCCTTAAAATGCATGTTAAACCCGGTGATTTTTGCATTGACGCAACTTCCGGAAACGGTCACGATTCGGTCTATCTTTGCGAACTTTGCGGAAAGGAAGGCCATGTTCTTGCAATGGACATTCAGCCGGAAGCGGTTGAATCCACAAAGGCCAATCTTTCGGAACACGGTTTTTCGGATATGAGTGAAGTTTTTTGCGAAAGCCACAGCGAAATAGACAAATTCGCAAAGCCGAACAGCGCCGACTGCATTGTTTTTAATTTTGGCTGGCTTCCGGGCGGAAGCCACGACGTTTTCACAAGGGCGGAAACATCCATTCCCGCAATCCGAAAATCCCTTGAAATTTTAAAACCCGGCGGTCTTCTTTCCCTTTGCGTTTATTACGGACGCAACAACGGTTATTCCGAGCGCGATGCAATTCTTGAATTTGTAAAATCCCTTCCCGGGGCGCAATATAACGTTATGAAATGCGATTTTCTGAACCGCCCGAACGACCCGCCCTTCCCTATTTTTATTGTTAAAGACAAAGAATATTTTAAATAAAAAAAGCGGCACTTTTTTCAAAGTGCCGCTTTTTATTATGCTTTTAATTTTATTATTTGATAATCTGGATTCCGCCGATGAAAGGAAGGGGTTTCATTTCGCCTTTAACCGCATTGATGATTCCGAGAATCATAAGTACGAAAAGAGCAATGCTGATGACCCAGCTGATGATTCCGCCGATAACGGGGATGAATCCGAGGACAAAACCAACGATTACCGCGGCGATATTAGCGATAAGAAGAACAAGTCCCTGGTTTGCGTGATAACGTGCAAAAGCGTCTTCCTTGGCGCAAAGGATTGTTACGATGCAGAGAATCCATACATAAGAGATTGCCGCAAGAAGTTTGTTTCCGTTTTCCATAATATTATCTCCTTAAAACAGATTATTTGATATCTTCGTCACCGAAGGGGTCGCCGCATTCGGGGCAGAATTTCGGCGGGTTTTTGGGGTCTTCTGGTTCCCATCCGCATTTGTCGCATTTATACTGGGGAACTCCCGCGGGTTTCTTTGCGCCGCATTCTGCACAGAATTTGCCTTTGTTTACTGCGCCGCAGGAACATACCCAGCCGTCGGCAGGTTTTGCGCTTCCGCAGTTGGTGCAGAATTTTCCGGTGTTAACGGTTCCGCAGGAACAGGTCCAGCCGTTTGCAGGCGCTGCCTGAACCGGTGCCGGTGCAGGCTGCGGCTGCTGTGCTGCCTGCTGCTGACCCATCTGGTAAAGGTTTGCCGCGTTTACGCCGCCCATGTTCTGGGCCATGCCCATTCCCATGAATGCCATTGCAGGGCCTGCGCCTTCGTTTGCCGCTGCTGCCTGCATTGCCGCCGCCTGGGCTCCGACCATATGTGCTGCCGCTCTGGTAGGATCCATAAATGCCGCATTACGCTGCATTTCTTTTATCATCTTTTCGTCTTCTTCGTCCGCTTTTACGGAAGATACGCCGAAGGATACGATTTCGATTCCGCGAAGTCCGCTCCATTTTTCCGAAAGAACTTCGTTAAGTGCGTCTGCCATTTCGGTGGTGTGTCCCGGAAGAGCAGAATAGCGGATTCCCATTGCGGAAATCTTTGCGAATGCCGGCTGGAGCGCGGTAAGAAGTTCGCTCTTGAGCTGGCTGTCAAGTTCGCTTCTGTTATACTGATTTGCTACGTTTCCGCAGACATTGGTATAGAAAAGAATCGGGTCGCAAAGTCTGTAGCTGTATTCGCCGAAGCAGCGGATTGCGATATCAATATCGATTCCCGCTCTTTCGTCAACTACTCTGAACGGTACCGGGCTCGGGGTTCCGTATTTGTTTCCGATAAGTTCCTTTGTGTTGAAGTAATAAACTCTCTGATCTTTTCCCGTATCTCCTCCAAAGGTAAAACGTTTACCGATGGTCTTGAAGGAATCGACTATACTGGTTCCGAGTTTTCCGGCAAAAATCGAAGGTTCGGAAGACATATCATATGTATATTCGCCGGGTTCCGCGCAGATATCAACTACTTTTCCCTGTTCTACAATGCACATGCACTGGCCGTCCGCTACTGCGATTACGGAACCGTTGGAAATGATATTATCTTCTCCTCTGGTGTTCGAGCTTCTTGCGCCTGTTCTTTTCTGTCCTTTTATCGCAAGTACTTCCGCAGGGATTGCTTCACAGTAAAAATACTCTTTCCACTGATCCGCCAATACTCCGCCTACTGCTCCGCCGATTGCTTTAATAAGTCCCATAATTCAGATTCTCCTTTTCATGTAAAACAATTTATGCCCAGGGGTTTGCACTTTCCGGCTGACGGATATCCGAAAGGATATACTGTTCCCAAAGATACCATTTTCCGTCCTTTGCTTCTCTTAAAAGAATTTCTCTTTGTCCGTCTGCTCCGCCGGAAGTTACAAAAAGCTTTGCGTAACCGTCGTTTTCATAGCTGTAAGGATTATCCCCCACTGTGATTTTCAAAGGAACATCAGGGGTATAATCATTTTCCGGGGTTGCTCCTTTAAAATATGAACGGGGAACATAGTCTTTATCCATAAATCTATCCCGGATAAAATTTATATCCATTCCGCTCAAAGGGCGCGGTCCCCGAAGGAAATTGAGCATTTTTATTGAAAGTTCCCGGTTCTTAGGATAAACGCAGAAAGCAAGAACCGTCATCGCCGCGGTTTCAAAAGGGGTTTCCAACTTTGCTTCCGGAAGAGAAACAAATTCCTCATAAGTTTCCGGAACCGCCGGGAAAGTTATATCCACCGTTTTGTTTGCCGCATTTCTTACCGCGTTTTTGATGTTATCGCCAAGCTGTTTTGCGGCTTTGTTTCCGTTTGTTTTAAGCGCATTTATTGCCTGCTGTTTAAGGCTGTCAAAAAGTCCCATAAAATTCTCCTTTCCGTTATCCCATGGCCTGTGCCATTTCGAACCAGCCGAGCCCATATTCTTCAAGAAGGTTTCCGCCGCCGGTGCAGCTTACGACAATCCAGTTTTTGTCCCATTCCGCTCTTCTGAATTCATAAGTTGACATAAGAAGAATCTGCCCTTTTTCCGCGGAATTTGTTCCCTGGGTAAGAGTAAGTTCAAGAATAAGATTTCCGGTAAAATCGCCGTTTTCGTCATACTGCTCATAGGCGTATCCTTCATAGTATTCTTTATATACGCCGTATTCTTCACCATACCAGAAGGTTACGCAGGGTTCGCCGTATGCCGCTCTGTAAAAATTAAAATGGAACTGAACTTCCTTGCCTTCAGGGGTGGTATAATATCCCGCCCAATCGCCGAGAAGATCCTCAAAAACCAGAATATCATTTCCGGAAGAATTTTCATAAACCGTAAAATCATAGGATTTTGCTTCCGGCGTTTCATAAACTTCGAGCCAGCCGAGCTGGGAATTGAAATAGGGGCTGAATTCAAAGACTTTTCCTTCCGAATCCACAATAACAACTTTTACGTTCGGAATATTCGGGTCCTCGTTACAGGTAATAAGAATCGGTTCGCCGGATTCGCTTCTGTAAAGAACTTTTCCATATGTTCCCCCCGTTGGCGAATAATTCCATTCGTTAACGGAAACGGAAGAATTTTTATCCCTTGGAACAATGCAGTACATTTCTTTTCCGTTTGTTTCAACGTATCTTTCATAAGGAATTTCCGCAATGAAAGGATATTTTTCAAGATATCCCTGCTCTTCAAAAAATTCCTTATATCCGGTTCCCATGGGTCCTTCGATTTTTCCGATAAAAGCTTCGCCGAAAGCACTTTCCGTATAATAAAGGGTGTTTATCAAAGATTCGTAGGAATCCGGTTTCTGGTTGTTGCCCTGAATGGGCTGGCTTATTTCCGGATTAAACGGTCTTTTTCCGGGTGAAACAACACCGCTTCCGGAAGATTCGGAAGAACCGCCGGATAAGTTTTCGGATGAACTTTCGGATGAACTTTCGGATGAACTTCCCGAAGGATTTTCCGGAAGGTTGATATTAACTTCGCATCCGCAGAAAAGAAGCGAACACAAAACCAAAATTACGGTAATCACCGCCAAAGTCTTTTTCTTCATAGGTTTCACCCCACTGTCTGTAATTTAGCAAAAACCTGCCGAAAAATGTTTTCTCCGGCAGGTTTTAAAATTCATTTCAACCAGAGAATACCTAAAAATATTCAGTGGACTTTTCAGTTTTTTATTTTCTTTTAGTAATAACTGCAACAGCGCCAACAAGGGTTATAACCGCAGGAACAGCCAAAACAACCGGAGCGCCGGTATTCGGATTTTCTTCTTCCGGAACAATATCAGTTATTCCTTCGCTGTTTTTGGGGGGATTTGTTGCATCAAAGCTGGGTCTGTTCGGAGACGGATTATTTCCTACCCAGTTATTGGGTCCCTGGGGAAGAAAAGTTCCGTTGCTGTTATCCGTTGCGGCAAACGCACTTACAGCAAAGCTGAAAACAAAGATAAGGCAAAGAATTAAGCTGATGATTTTTTTCATAATTACCGCTCCTTTTTTTAAATTTGTGAAAGATTTTAAAATCTTTTCTTGTTAATAATTATATCTTTATTTGCGCTTCTGTCCCCACACGGAAAACACAAAAAAGTGTTGGTTTTCTGCCAAAGGGGTGGGAAAAAGTGTGGGGATCACTCCTCTTTTTTAATAACCCTTAGTTCTTCATCGACCAAAAGAACAAAGGAAAAACTTTCCGGAGGGCAGGTTGGAAAAATTTCCGTTTCGGTAACGGTAACTTCCCCGGGCTTTATACCGACAAAAAATATATCCGCGCCCTTATCTTTCATTCCGTCTTCGTGTTCCGGAACGGGAATAGGATAGCTGTAAACTTCAACCACACCTTCCGGTTCGGTTTCTATTTTATAGCTTCCGCCGGCCATAACTCCGCCGCGCCTTTGATAATATGCCTTTTCGGCATCGAAAGGATAATCCGGTTTTTTATCCGCCTTGCATCCGAAAAGCATTGATAAAATTCCAAGCATAACCAAAACCACCGCCAATCCTTTTACTTTTTTCATGTCAGATGCTCCTTTTTGCCGCCGCCTGTTTTATAACAAGGCGTCTTTCCTCCGGAACCTTAACAAGCTCTTTATGGCTGAAATATTCTTCGAGCACATCCGCGCTTTTTGTTGCAACAATTTTCGGTGCTTTGTTTTTAGAAACTTCCTCTTCGGAAACGCCCAAAAATTCCTTAAGGTTTTTGAAATGGAAGGAACTTATTCCGATGTTATAAATTCTTTCATCTTCGATATCCTTTCCGTCGAGAGAAATTTCAAGAAGCTCCTGAGCATCATAATCAAAAACAATATGGAATCCGCTTGAATATTGGTAAAATTCGGTAACTCCGAGCAATGCTCCGGTTCTCAAAATATGTTTTACCATTCTTCGAAGCTGTGTTCCGGTGACGGAAATTCTGAAAATTTCGTCATTGTAAGGAAAAATCTGCGTAAGGTCTTCAAGCATAACAATCGGGCCAAGTTCCTCTCCGCGGATACTTCCGGAACCGACCATCATAATATCGAGCCCGAGGGAATCTCTGAATGCGTCCGCAAAAAGTTTTCCAAGGGCGGTTTCCTGGTGGCGGCAGGGATGGGTATATTTATCCGCAAAGCGGGTTATAATCCGTTTATATTTTTTATCCGTTTCCGTTTTATATTTTTCAATAACCTCTTCCAGAGCGTAGTCCCTTGGGCAATAATCATCGTCAATAGGAATAAGGCGCCAGGTATAACGGTCTATGCAGTTGCGGTCGGTGTCAACAATGATATCGAATCTGCCTATCTGGTTTGTTCCGCAGGCCGCCTGGACTATCGGAATTCCCTTTACAATTTCCGGTTTTTCAAGGTTCGTATGGCTGTGGCCGCCGATTATGATATCAACGCCCCAGCGCGGATCAAGAGCCTGTGCAAGTTTTTTATCCTCTTCAAAACCAATATGGGTAAGAAGAACCGTAAAATCGATATCTTCCGTTCTGTAGCTGTCGCAAATTCTTCCGACTTCCGAAGCGGCTTCGTGAACATCGACAAAGGAACCGATTATTTTATCCTGTTTTGTGGAATGGAGCACGTTTTCCGTAAGGATTCCGATAAAAAGAATTTTCATTCCGCCGATTTCCTTGATAAGATGGGATTTAAAAAGGCGCACTCCGTTTGTTGTGATATAAAGGTTTGCGTTGATTATAGGGAACTGGGCGCATTTTTCAACGAAAAGCAGATGTGCAAGGCCATAGTCAACCTCGTGGTTTCCAAGGGTTACAACATCCGGCGCAAGCATATTCATAATTTCTATGGTGGAAATTCCCTTATATTCGCTGTCGATTACGCTTCCCCGGAACATATCTCCGGAAATTGTGTAAAGAACGTTTTCCTCTTCGTTGCGGACTTTGTTTATGTAACCGGAAAGCATCGAAATTCCGCCGAGAAGTTCCTTATCCACCTCTTTTGCCATAAAATCCCCATGAAGATCGTTCGAATGAAGAATCGTAAGTTTTTTAAGGTTTGCCATTTTTCCGCCTCCCAAAAATTAATTATCATTAAGCATTTTGTTAAGTTCTTTTTTAAATTCGCTGTATCCTTTCGGAAAATTTGCGGAACCTTCCGCATGTATCTTTTCACTATCATTGATAACCGCTTCAAGCCGGAACATATCGCCGTCAGAAACGTTTTTCGGATGTTTTCCATAAAAACCGTTCCAGCCGGAAAACCCGCAGGAATTCAGAATTTCAATCATTTCTTCCGTTTTAACGGTAACATTCTTTTCAAGCCGACGCTCATCTTTTCCGTTTGCATAAAAAATCTGGTAAAGTAAAATTTCCGTTTCATCGCCGCGGCAAATAATTTCATATTCCTGCGTCACACGCATTCCGCTTATTCTTAAATTAATTTTTTCAAAAGAATGGATCTCTTCCGAAGCTTTACTCCCGGAAAATTTTTTTATTGAGATAAAAACCACCACGATTATTGCAATCACAAGCAGGAGTATCAGAAAAAAATTTTTCATGCAGTAATCTCCTTTTTCGTTTTCTAATATAAATATATATCATCTTATAAAAGTAATCCCCACACAGGAAGCACTTCCTTGTGTGGGGATTTTCCATTAAAGGGTGGGAAAAAGGGTGGGATATTAAGTTTGGAACAAAAACTTTTCGTTTTTATTGAACTTCCGCTTTAAGCAAACGAGTTACCTCCGAATTTTTCCTTGCTCATAAGACCTTTTCTGCTGATAAGTCCCTCGCTGTCAAATTCATGATAAACCGTATATCCTTCGGAAACGCACGCATATATTTCTTCGGTAACGTCACTATCATCTGTAAGCTTCTGCCAGTTTTCTTTTTCAATGCTGATTCCGTTGGTGGTGTATATAAATTCATCGTCAATCATAAAAGTGGATTCACGCAAAGGCAAATCGCTTCCTTCAAAAAGGAAGGTTTCCGGGTCACTCATATCTATTCTGCAGAGATAATACCTATCCTCAACGGGTTCTGTGTAATAGAGATAATGTCCGTCCAGAATCGGGTTATAGGAAGGGATATAGGTAATGTTAAGTTCCGTACCATGGGTAATGTTATAAAGATGGAGCGATTCATCGTCCGCATCGTCCTGGAAAATCATCCAGTCGGAACAAATTAAATAGGGATAATAAATTTCCTTATCCACAACGGTGGTAAAATCTCCGCCATCCATATTCATTGAAACAAAATGATAATTTTCATCAGCGAAATAAAGCCTTCCTTCGTGAACCTGAAGATAATCACAGGCTCCTTCATAAAGAACCTTTGCACCTGTACCATCAGTATTTATGCGGCAGACCGCTTCAAAATCTCTGATATAATAAAGAGTATCCCCTTCCTTGCAAAGATAGTTCGCGCGGCCGTTTCCGTCAAGAATCGCTGTTTCATCAAATTCCGGGAAGTCGCCTTTCATATGGAAAGATATTGCACCAAGACTTCCGTAGTTGGATTCGCTGTGGGTCAAGCCATAAATAACATCATCTTCGATAAGATAATATCCATAAGACATAAAGTTGCTCATGGCCGAGGTCTGCTTTGCATCAAAATCCGGAGCGTAGGTCACCCAGGGGTTATTCGCAAGGGAATCCGGAATTTTGTCCTGGCGTTTGAGAGTAAAGGAGCCGTCTTTCATAGTAAGCACAAGGGTATCACCGTCAAGAGAGCCTTTTACAATTTCGCCGGCAAAATCAAGTTCCGGTGCTTCCGGGGTTCCTGTATATGTACCTTTAAGATAATCTTCAAACAAAACAGCGTTGAAAGTGCCGTCCGTTCCGAAAGCAAGCGCCATTATGGAATCCGCCGGCCCGAAAATTCCCGTCATATCCTCGCCGGAAAATTCGGTGCCTTCCATCACAATTTTTTCAGCAATCCAGTAACCGTCGGTTATACCGTTTTTTTCTTCATTGGGTTTATCGGTTTTTTCGTTATCATTTCCACCGCACCCGGCAAAAGAACAGAGCATAAGCGACAGGGCAAGCATTAAAACAATAATTTTTTTCATTTAAGGTTCTCCTTTCGCAATTTCTTAATATTCGTACAGTCAAGCATTGCTGTAACTACCAATATATTTTTTCAATTATATTTTAATATTTTATTTTGTTTATGTCGCCACCCTCCTTTTTTCAAAAGTATGGGAAAACAAAGCTATTTTCCAAAAAGGTGTGGGAAAAAGTGTGGTTTTTGGATATAAAAAACGCTCCGCAGCATTCGTTGCGAAGCGTTCTTCATGGTGAGCCTTCGGGGATTATAAGCCTTGGCACCTTGATTAAAAGTCCGTCGAAAGAACACTTGTTTGCAGACATCTATGGCGTGCTCATGCGTTTTTTTAGATTTAGTACTATGAAAACTTGCTTAAAATTGTATTCCAATTTACTCTTTTTAAACTCACCTGAATTGTATCTAGTTAAATTCCATTTTTCCAGAGTTCTTCAGAAGACAAATCCAAATCGTCATTCCAAACTACGCCGTTTCCGCCAATATCAACAGAAACATTGTAAAATTCTTGCGGATGATCAATGAATATTTTGAAATCCTCAATAGCATCGAAACATTTCTTTACGTCATATATTTTTGTAATACCCTCCGAAAAAGAAACACTTAATTTATAATCTTGTAATGGTACAATTCTTTCTATTTTATGAAACACTATATTATCACCTTATAACAATTATTTTATATCACAGGCTGACGGGCTTCAATATATAAATCTATATCTTCTACAATATAGTTATCTCCCGTAGTGTGCAGCGCTTCGAAACAGGAATAAATATAATCCCAAACTCTGTATTTGTTAAACAACTCCGAAACCTGTTTACCAGTCAGTTTTTTAGCGTTTTTATATTGTTCTATACAATAAATCAAAAAGTTTCCTTCTCTGCTCATTTTCATCCCTCCGGATAAGTGATTTTTCCTGTTTTCTTTTCTTCATCAAACATGTTAAACAAAGTCAGTGGACTTAATTGCCACAGCTTAGTATCTTCTTGTTCCAATGTTTCATAAAGCTTTGATTCATACAACGCCCTTGTCGCATCAATCTCACTATAACCATATCTTTCTACAATAATGTGTACAAGCTGCGGTATAACCAGATGCAAATTTGCTTCAAATTTCTTACTATCCATTGTATTCCTCCTCAGGAACAATGCCTTTAAACTCCAAATATCCAAGCGCTTTTTCAGATGCTACAACAAGTTGATTGTATAACTTTTTTATTTTGAGAGCTTCTAATGTCTGCTCTTTTGATAGAATCCCCGCAGCATAGAGATTGAAAGTTGTATATACATCATCGTTTGCTACTGGTCCATATATGAAATCATACTGTTCGCCTTTGTAATTTCCTGCACGATTATCTGAAACAAAATTCAACCAGTCTTCATTCGGTTCATCAAATCTTAAAACAGAACATTCTGAAAAAGCTTTTTCTTCGTCAATTTCGTATATACTTACTGTTCTGATACCGTCTTTTCTTCTTTTTGTCACTTTATCCGCAAAACCGATTGCCTGTATCTTGTTTGTGGTTGTATAAAATCCATATCCAAAATCCAAATAGCGATTTTGCTCTACTAATTTTGGTTCTGCTACAGTAAGATTGCTTCCATGATACAATATCATAATTCCGCCTCCAAAATCCTGTTCGCTATATCTAATTCTTTTTTCAGCGATTTAATCATCGTTTCCACGTGTTTTCGTTTTTGTATTTTCAAACTAACTTCGTCAATACGGTCTTTACTGATATATTGTGAAACAACTTTTTTCCCATCACGATATTTTAAGTAATAATATACTTTTTCGCCTACTCTTTTTTCATAAATATTACCTTTTGGCAGGCAACTGTATTCATCCGTATATTTCTCAATCATATATTCAATTCGCTTTTTTTCTTGCATAATTGTCGTTAGAATTAAGTTCAATATTATCACCCAAATATATTATATACAACTCAATTATAAATATCAATATTTTGTTGTGCATTTATAAAATGTTTCTATTTTTATAATCTTTAAAGCTCTTTCGATAATATTTTAAGAACAACCCAATTTGACTTTACTTTATATAAGGTATAAAATATTAAGCAGTATAATTTAAGGAGTATTGCATGAGTTTTATCGTATCCCATTTTATCGAACCCGGTAAAGCTTTGGAATCATATGTGGCCGTTGGCGGCGAAGGCAGCATGATGGCTGTCAACGCTCTTTGGGACACCGGTTCCACCGAAAGCTTGATTTCCGAAAAAATCGTTAAAATGATTGAACCAATTCTTAAAAGTAAAGCCAAATATGTAACTAAAGATACTGTTATTGAATCCGAAATATACGCTGTCAGCCTTTCCCTGTCTGATGAAATCACTTTTCGAGACGTGCTCATGAAAAAAGCTGACCTTTCCGACAAAAATGTTGATATTATAATCGGCATGGATATTATTTCCCGAGGCGATTTTGAAATTAGAAACTACAACAATCTCGTTGAGTTCGCTTTCAGGATTCCACCACGGAATGAACCAATTTCATTACAATAATGCAAAAGGCTCTGCAATAGCAGAGCCTTTCTTTATTGGTTCTTTTTGAAAGCACACATCTTGCTTGCCGGAGAATAAAATCCAAACTGCTTATTTACTCCAATCGCAAATTCGTTCTTCAGTTTTTCTTTATACTCATTAGAAAGATCAAAACGATTTATACTTTCAAAATCCGTATAAACGTTAATTGTTGTGGAGATAGTTGAATGCCCAAGAATTTGCTTTGCGGTAACTACATCCACATCTTCAAGATATAGCAAAGTGGCAAATGTGTGTCTCAAATAATGTGCCGTAAATGGTTCAATTATAAAAGGAAGCTGCTTCATGCCTAATCTTGCTTTCAAATTTTCAGCTCCCTTCCCATAACCATATTTTTCATTAAGAGTATTCATATAATCATCCCAAAGCTTTTGCCATTCTCCATCGTTGTAGATATTACCTTTACTGTCCGGACAAACCAAATCCGATTCATTATTTTTTTCTGATTTCGCTTTTTTGAGATAATCTACCAATACAGGCGGTATTGGAATATATCTTGTGGCACTTTTAGATTTACCGCCCTCTTTTATTACAGGTTTACTTGCAATAGTGACTACTGATTTATTTATTCTTATTATTGCATTTTCCAGGTCTATATCAGACCACTCAAGCGGAATAAGTTCTCCTCTTCTGAGCCCCGAGAACATCATTATCATTGCAGGAAGTTGAGCACCGTGCTCAGTATCAATAATCATTTGCTGCTCATCTTCTGTTAATGATCTTCTTTCATAAACCAGGCTATCTTTTGGAATAACCACCATT
>JAFXBK010000013.1 GCA_017521825.1 Oscillospiraceae bacterium | reverse complement strand
TTGATACCGACGTAGTCTACGAGAACACCGGATTTTGCAGCTTTAAGCTTTTCAACGAGCTCTGCAACAGCTTCTTTTTTCGCTTGCAAGATTTTTTCACTGGCCATTTTAAAAATTCACCTCCTGCTTTGTGATGGGAGCTGATTTTTATAATAAAAAAAGCTCCCTCCGCGAGCCGTGGAAGGAGCGTAATAAATCACATTAAAACACTCATCCTCGGCAGGCCGGCATTTTTGCCGTTTAAGCGCAGAAACGCACCTGCTGTCTTTGGACAGCGTTAATATTATATACAATATGATTTATAATGTCAATAGTTTTTTAAAAAATATTTTTAAAAATTAAAGGCGTCTTCTTTTTTTGAAGTTTCCGTATTTTCTCTTGTTATAATTTCTTACAATCATAAGCGCGACATAAAGCGCAATAAGAATGAAGAGCATAATAACGATAAACTTGAACCAGAAGGAACGGGTCATATCGGAAAAGTTTTTAAGGCCGCTTAAAAGTTCGCTTTGTTCAACGTCCTCCATGGAAACAAGCGGAACGGAACCGATTACTTCGCCGGAATGAACAAGATCAAGCGTTCCGATTTTTTCGCCTTTTTCAATGGGAGCTTCAACGGATTCCGGAAGGTTGGATTCATAAACAATGGAGGAAACCTCGATATCAATGGGAAGAAGCGCGCGATAAGTTTCGCCGATCATAAGTTTAAGGTGGTCTTTCTGCCATGCAAGTTCAAGCGGAACTTCCGCAATCTGGGAACCGGCTTCGACGATGGTTTTTACTTCAAATTCGGTAAAAGCCCAGTTGTAAAGCTGTTTTGCGTCATAAAGAGCAAGGTTATAACCTTCGTCAAGTTCAAAAGGTGCACCCATGTTTACCTGGTAATAAGCAAAACCTTCGTATTCCGCATAGGAGGAAACGTTTCTTCCAACATCAGCGCTGTAGCCGGATTTGATTCCGGTAACGGGGGAATAATAGTGGATGTTTCCGTTGGCAATAAGTCCGTTGCCGGTGTTCCAGACAAGTTTTCCGTGGGTGTCGGTTGCTTCGCAGGTATAGGAGGTTTTTGCTACGGTTTCGCGGAATTTATCAAGGCTCATGGCGTGTTTGGAAATAAGATACATATCATAAGCGGTGGTGTAGTTTGCGGTATCGTGAAGGCCGTGGCAGTTTGTGAAGTTGGTGTCGGTTGCGCCAAGTTCGGCGGCTTTTGCGTTCATAAGTTCAACAAAAGCGTCCTGGCTTCCGGCAATAAGTTTTGCAAGGGTCATGGCGGCGTCATAACCGGAGGCAATTACCATTGCGTGGAAAAGCTCATCAGCAGTAAAAACATATCCGGCGAGCATTCCGGTGGAAATAATTCCGCCCTGGCGGTTTTCGTAAAGAAAATTCTGGGTGGTCATTTCGTAAGCGGCTTCAGCGCCCCAGCCGCCGACTGCTTCGATATTTTCGATAACAACAATGGCGGTCATAATTTGAACAAGTTCAGCCGGATACATACGCTGTTCGGGGTTCTGCTCAAAAAGAACGTTTCCGTTTTCGTCCGCAAGATAGACGGATTCGCAATTTATTTCAAAAGAAGGCTGGTATTTTGTTGCCGCAAAAGCGGTAACACAGCAGGGAAGAGCCATTATTACGGCAAGGATTAGGGATAATGCTTTTTTCATAATTTCCTCCGAACCAAACAAAAATCAAAACCGTGAGATAGTTTTTGATTTTTTATATATTATGTTGATATTATAGCAAAAAATGGTGTATAATGGAATAGGTTATTTTTCAAAAATATCAGGTTTTGATAAAATTAATAATTTGTTAAATATCTTATAATTGTTCCGGAGGAAAAGATGATTTATTTTACCGGCGATACTCACGGAGAACTTTCAAGATTTAAAAGTTCCGCGGCAAAAAACATCAAAAAAGGCGATACTTTGATTGTTTGCGGAGATTTTGGCTTTGTTTGGAACGAATCCAAAGAGGAACTCAGCAACATAAAATGGCTTTCCAAGCGCAAATATCAGATCCTTTTTGTGGAAGGTGCTCACGAAAATTTTGAGCTGCTCGAAAAATTTCCGAAGGTGGATTTTTGCGGCGGAAAAGCAAGAAAAATTTCCGAAAATATCTATCAGCTTATGCGCGGAGAGATTTTTGAGATTGAAGGTAAAAAAATCTTTGCCTTCGGCGGCGGAGATGACGAAGAACTTGACGTAAACGATTTCCGCGAATGTCCGGATTTTGTAAGGCTTCCAAGCGAGGAAGAATGTGAGCATGCTCGAAAAAATCTTGAAAAAGCGGAAGGAAAAGTTGATTACATCGTTACATACGATGCCGGTTTTAAAATGCGCGGATTCCTCGAAATGGAAAGCAACTGTTTCAACAATCTTCATGCGTTTTTAAACGAAGTTTCCACAACCTGCAAATTTGAAAAATGGTTTTTCGGCTGTTTCCATCTGGACAGAAGAATTCCGCCGTTCTATTATGCGGTTTATGAGAATATATATAATTCCGAAACAGGAAAAGAACTTTAAAACCTTGACTTTTTCTTAATAAATGCTATAATTATCGCTTGAATAAGGGAGTAGTCGGCGCAAAGCGCAGCTATGTCAACAGACTGGATTAAAAAATCCTGGCATTGCTTTAAATGATGAGACTTATCCGCGTTTTGCGGATAAGTCTTTATTTTTTATCTGGGGGGATAATTTTGTCGGTAATTGAACTTATTTTGATTGGAATAAGTCTTTCGATGGATGCGTTCGCCGTTTCGATCTGCAAAGGGCTTTCCGTCGGAAAAATAAAACCGAAGCATATGCTCATTGCGGGAATTTGGTTCGGCGGGTTCCAGGCGCTTATGCCGCTTATCGGATATCTGCTCGGTTCAACCTTTGAGCAATATATAACGAGCATTGACCATTGGGTTGCGTTCATTCTTCTCGGAATAATCGGTATCAATATGATAAAAGAATCGAGAGAAACGGAAAACGACCAGGATTCTTCCTTCGGCTTCAAAGCAATGCTGGTGCTCGCGGTTGCAACAAGTATCGATGCTCTTGCAGTGGGAATAACTTTTGCATTCCTTAAAGTTGATATCCTTCTTGCGATTGCGCTTATCGGCATCACTACTTTTGCGTTTTCCGCCGCGGGAATTAAAATCGGAAGCGTTTTCGGCGCAAAATATAAATCCAAAGCGGAATTTTTCGGCGGAGCGGTGCTGATTTTTCTTGGCATAAAAATTCTTATCGAACACCTTTTTTTCGGCGGCTGAAACCTTATAAACAAAGCATTTATAAACTGTAAAGCTAAATAGCATTACATAGTGAAACAAGCTCGGAACCATTCGGTTCCGAGCTTGTTTTTTTGTTATTTTAAAAATTGTTTATATCATATCTTTTTTTCTGCGGCTTAAGCCTGTCAGCGATAAAGGCAACAGATTCCGAGCTGGTGGCATTACTCCGAACAAGGAATGATTTCAACATAATGCCAGATGCTCACTTCTTCCGGACAACCGTCGTCGTCCACGGCAGTGGTGCTGGAAAGAATGGAATAGACTTTTCCGGGATAGACTTCGTGGATAGTAGGTTCCCCATATCCTTTGAAAAGACATCCGGTTACAGCATCTTGCTCGTTACGGATATAGCCCCGGAAGGAAAGAAAATCTCCAAAATCAGCTTCTGACAAGGGGATAAAGCTCTCGGGGGCTTCATAAGTTTTGCACATACCGTGGCCGGCATAGTACTCGAAGTTTTGCCAGCTGTAACGAACGTAGAAATAGTTCTTTTCCATAACGGGAACCTCCTGATCAGATAATATGGTAATTATATCATCCGCCCGGGGAATTGTCAATTTTGCGAAACACAGATTTAGAATTTTACAGCTTCTGCGGACTTCAATTGTAATTGAAGCTTGTCAGCGATAAGGGAGATAAATTCCGAATTGGTGGGTTTGCCTTTTCCGCTGTGGATGGTGTAGCCGAAATAGGAATTGAGCACGTCAACGTCACCCCGATCCCATGCAACTTCGATTGCGTGGCGGATTGCTCGTTCGACCCTTGAAGAAGTTGTGCCGTGCTTTTTGGCAACGGAAGGGTAAAGGCATTTTGTAACGGAGTTCATAATTTCGATATCGTTCACCGCCATCATGATTGCTTCCCGGAGATAGTGGTAACCTTTTATATGCGCGGGAACGCCGATTTGATGAATGATATCGGTTATAACAACTTCAAGATTTGAAGAGCTGTTTATTTGGCTTGGAGAAGTTTTTCCGTTTGCGGAGCAAAGGCTTTTTATCCGTTCACCAAGAACGGAATATTCCACCGGTTTGATAAAGCAATATGCGGCGCCGCCGGAAATAAGCTCCTTTTCGAGCAAAGCGCTTTCGGAAGAAATAATCGCAATAAAAAGCGGGGAACATTCCGGCGATTTTTCCTTAACGGCGGAAATTACGCTTACAAGATCCATTTGCGGCAAAAACGCGCAGGAAAGAACAACATCCGGCTTCTTTAAAATAATATTATCAAAAAGTTCCCTCCCATTTTTGGAAACGGAAAAAACCTCGAAACCCATGCCGGAAAGAACTTTTTCATAATGTTCACTTTCGTCTTCAGAAATCAATATTTTAATTTTGTTTTCCATAAAACCTTCCTTTTCTCCGCACAAATTAAATTTTTTTGCAACGGAAATTAAGTGCGGCTAAATTCCATTATTTAACTAAAATGTAATAAATTGGATATCCATGAGATAATAATACCATATTTTTCCAAACTGTCAAGATATTTTCCAAAAATTTACAGGCGAAAAAATATTAAACCAAAATTGCTTGACGAAAAAGAAAGTTTTTCATATTATATAAACAGAAGAAAAGGGGGAATTAAGATGTTTTATGAAAAAGTAAAAGAATCCGCGGATTTTATCCGCGAAAAACTTTCCGAAATTCCAAAAACCGCAATAATTCTCGGAAGCGGTCTTGGTGGTCTGGTTGATTTTATGGAAGAAAAATGCGTAATTCCTTATGCGGAAATTCCGAATTTTCCAAAGTCTTCCGTTGCCGGCCATGCGGGAAATTTTGTTGTAGGAAAAATCGGCGGAAAGCTTATTGCCGCAATGCAGGGAAGATTCCATTATTACGAAGGCTTTTCCGCCCGGGAACTTTGCTATCCGCTTTATGTTATGAAACTTCTCGGAATTGAAAATCTTATCGTTACCAATGCCGCAGGCGGTGTTAACAGAGATTTTAAACCCGGCGACCTTATGATAATCGATAACTACATAAACTTTATCAGGGTCAATCCGCTTATAGGCGATAACGACGACCGCTTTGGCCCAAGGTTCCCGGATATGTCCGAACCCTATTCTCCTGTTATCCGGGAAAAAGCGGAAAATGCCGCAAAAAAACTCGGAATTGATTATAAACGCGGTGTTTATGCTCTTTTTAACGGCCCTTGTTATGAATCCGCAGCGGAAATCAGAGCTTTTGCAGCTCTTGGTGCGGATGCTGTCGGAATGAGCACCGTTCCGGAAACCATTTGCGGAAACTATCTTGGAATGGAAGTTTTCGGTGTTTCCTGCATTACAAATATGGCAACCGGAATTGCAACCGTTAAACACAGCCACGAAGAGGTTGTTCGCGTTGCGAACGAAGCAAGCGAAAAACTTTGCGCCTGGATGAAAGAACTTGTTGTAAGCATTTAAAACCAAAAGGCACAGCAAAATGCTGTGCCTTTTAATGACGAAAGGTTATAAAAATGATTGATGTAAAAATCTGGATGGATAAGTTTTTGTTAAAACTTGACGAAACGTTTGGAGAAAGGGTTTGGTTTGCCGGTTTACAGGGAAGTTACGGCAGAGGAGAAGCAACCGAAAAAAGCGACATCGATACAGTGGTTATCCTTGATGAACTTTCCGCTTCGGATATAAAAATCTATAATGATATGCTGGATACCTTGCCGGAAAGGGAGCTTATCTGCGGATTTATTTCCGGAAAAAACGAGATTCTTAACTGGGAACCTTCCGAGCTTTTTCAGTTTTATTATGACACAAAACCTGTAAAAGGAAGCCTTGATGAACTTCTTGAAAAAATTGATGATTCTGCGGTTGAAAAAGCAATAAAATCCGGAGCATGCAATATTTATCATGGTTGTGTGCATAACATGATTTATGAAAAAGACGAAGAAATTCTGAAAGCGTTATATAAATCCGCTTCTTTCGTTGTTCAGGCAATTTGTTTTAAAGAAACCGGAAAGTATGTTACCAGACAGAAGGATTTACTGGAAGTTGTTGCAGATGAAGAAAAAATAATTGTTGAAACTTTTTTGAATCTTAAAAGCGGCGGAGCTGTTGATTTCAAAAGAATGTCGGAAAATTTGTTTGAATGGTCCAAAAAACGGATATGAAAAAAAGCCTGCAAAATTGCAGGCTTTTTGTTTTTATTCAGTTTCTTGAACATTTTTCCGCATCTATTGCAAGAACAAGCATAAGGGAACAAAGGGCATCTCTCGGGTCGTTTATGTCGATAACGTATGTATCGGTCCAGTTGAAAAGTTCTTTTGAAACGGAAGCGATATTTTCGCCCCTGGGCCCGATTATGCTGTAATCCCATTCGAAAAAGTCGCCGTCAACGTGCCATCCGTTGCAGTCTATATTAAAAGCGGGTTTAAAAAATGTGAATTCCTTGCTTATGCACCCGATATAATCGTTTCCGAGATATATTTCAAACTTCGGAAGAAAGGTAAGAACGCGCTCCTTAACCGTTCCGACTTCGTTTCCGGCGGTATCAAAAATTTTAAGACAATGTCCCCAGGAAAGCTGGCCTTCAACCGTGTAAACCGTGTTTCCGTTTTCGTCAAAAATATCATAGCTGTCGAACCAGGAGAAAAAACGCTGTTTGAACAAAAGTTTCATATAGAACCTCCTTCTTTGTTTGACACAATTATGCAAGAATATTATAATATCAATGTATATTGAAATCAAGGAGTTTTATATGCCGAATATAATTGAAATAACCGATTTTTCCGCGCCGGAGTTGGATGTTTACGCACGTCTTACGGAAGTTCAGCTTCTTAACCGCGAATTTCCGGAAAAGGGAATGTTCATCGCAGAAAGCCCGAAAGTTATCGAAAGGGCACTTGACGCAGGTTATGAACCGGTTTCGGTTCTTGTTGAAAAAAAGCATATCGAAGGCGAAGCAAAGGAAGTTATCGCAAGAATCGGCGAAATTCCAATTTTTGCGGCGGAATTTGACGTTTTAAAAGAACTTACAGGTTTTCCGCTTACAAGGGGGCTTCTTTGCGCCATGAAGCGGAAACCGCTTTTGAGCACGGAGGAAATCTGCCGGAATGCTCAAAGGCTCGCTGTGCTCGAAAACGTTATGAATCCGACAAATATCGGCGCAATAATCCGTTCCGCCGCCGCGCTTAATATCGAAGCGGTGCTCATGACTCCGGGATGCAGCAATCCGCTTTACCGCAGGGCAATCCGCGTGAGCATGGGAACGGTTTTTCAGGTTCCCTGGACATTTACCGGGGAAAACTGGCAGGAAGATTTAAGAAAACTCGGCTTTAAAACCGCCGCAATGGCTCTTTGCGAAAACACTTTGAGCATTGACGACGAACGCCTTGCGAAAGAAGAAAAACTTGCAATAGTCCTTGGAACGGAAGGGGACGGCCTTTCCGAAAAAACCATTGCGGATTGTGATTATACAGTAAAAATTCCGATGGCAAACGGGGTAGATTCCTTAAACGTTGCGGCCGCAAGCGCGGTTGCTTTTTGGGAACTCAGAAAAAGACAGTAAAAAAGGAAGCGTGTGCTTTAAGCACGCGCTTCTTTCTTTTTAAGAATAAAAATTCCGTATCCGATGCCAAGAACCGTTTGGATAACGGTTGAAATAACAAATATTTCGGCCGAAGGCTGAAGGGTAAAAACGCTTGTTGAATTGACAAAAATATGGGAAACAATGCAGGGAACAATGCTTTTTCCCCGGTAAAAAATCGCGGTATAACAAAAACCAACGGCAGAAGCGTAAACAAGCTGAAGAAGCGTTTCAAAAACCGGCGCGCCAAAAAGAAGATTTACTATATGCCCGAATCCGAAGGTGAGCGAAGAAACGATTATTGCTGTTTTTACGCCGTTTTTTGCCATTCCGTTAAAAAGCATTCCACGGAATATAATCTCTTCCAAAAAGCCGACAAGGAACATGCTTAAAACGGAAAGAACCGCCGTGACCGGTGAAATTTCAGAAGTGAAACCAAACCAGAGATTTACGGAAGAAATTATAACAAGGGGAATATAGAACAAAAATTCCCTTGCGGATTTTTGGGGTTTACAAAGCCCGAAGTATTCCGAAAGGTTGTTTGTTTTTGTAAAAAACAAAATTCCCGCTGAAAGCAGAATACCAAAAATTACCGTAATAAGTTTTGGGATTCCAATGCTTTCGGAAAGCGTATCGGAATTTCCGAAACCGAGAACGTAAATTATAATCCAGAAAACCGCGAAAAGGATTTCATCCTTTTTAAAAAATTTAAAAAGAGGGTTTGCTTTTCTTTTCTTTCCCTGTTCAATGTCACATATAAGGTTATAAAGCCCGTCTTCGGAAAGAATTCCGCGTTTTAATTCCTTCGGAAGTTCTCCTTTTTCATCAAGGCTGTAATCCCGAAGCCATTGTCCGCTGTCCATATATTGAGTCAAAAGCGAAACTTTTTTCGCCATATTTTCATTTTCAAAAAAATCCGGTTCGTTTTCAAAGGAATTTTTTACTTCGTCAAAAATTTTTTCAAGATGCTCAATGCGTTCGATAACGTATTTTATTTCTTCTTTTTGCAATTCATTAAACCTCCTTTAAAGGGAAAACGATTCAAAAAGCTCCTCCCGGGTCATAATTTCCGAATGTCCGCTTATGCAGTAAGTAAAATCAAGTTTTTCCAAAAGTTTTAAAAAATCCGCAACAAGTTCCTTATCGTAAGGAATTTTTGCTACGTTTGAAAGAAAATCTTCCTCGTGCTCAATATCGAATTCCCAGGGTTTTCCGTAAAGATCCTTACAGTTTGCGTCGCCGAGGAAAACAAATTTTTCCGAAGGAACAAAGCAGATTACCGAATCTTCCGAATGGGGACCCTTTGCATGAATTAATTCGCAGGATATTCCGCCAAGGTCCAGGACCATTTTATCTTCAAAAACAATATCCGCCGGAACAACCTCGATTTTACTGCGGTCCGGATATTCGCGCTTTATCATTTCGGTGCAAAAAATAATGTCCTCGCCGGATTTTATGCGGTTTTCCATGGAAAAATCGTCCCATTTCCACTCTGAAACTTTTTCAAGTTCTTCATTGGTTTTTCTTCCAGAGATAATAGGAACGTTCCAGAATTTTGCACCGAAGGAATGGTCCCAATGCCAATGGGAAAGCAAAACAAAATCCGGAAAGGGAAGACCTTGTTCCGAAAGTTCGCGTTTCAGTTTTTCAACATGGTCGGCGGAATTTCCCGCATCAAAAAGCAGGGAATGTTTTTCTCCGAAGATAAGTCCTATATTCGGGCGGTCGGTGTAATGTTCCGCAGGGTGGATATAAACATGTTCGGTGATTTTATTAAACATTATTTTTCTCCGATTCGGCAATAAAAGTTTCAAGGTTTATTTTATGATTGTATTTTATTGCGGCGGCGCGGTCTTTTTCTATAATAATATCGTTGAGGTCAAGCCCGTTAACCGCGGCAATGGCGGCTGCATAGTGAATTATGTCGCAAAGTTCCTTGCCAAGTTCAGCGTTAAGGTCGGTTCCGTCGTCGGCTTTTCTTCCGGTTTTCTTATTGATAATTTCCGCGGCTTCGCCCATTTCCTCAACAAGCTTCATAAAAAGATTGTTTTCCGCAAGCAAAACGCCGTTTTTTTCGGCAAAACCGCCATAGGTTTTCGTAAGATAGGCTTCGAGATTTTTTATTGTAACTTCCATGGATTTCCTCCTTGCTTTTTTATGGTTTTATATTACCATATTTCATCAAAAAAAGACAGAGCCAAAAGCTCTGTCTTTTTGTTATTTGAGGGATTTTATTCGCCTTCAAGAATTCCGAGCATTACAACACCGATGATAATGGTGGTGATGAAAATATACTGCTTTTTGGTGAGTTTCTCTTTAAGGAAAATTCTGGAGAGAAGAAGGGAAACGACGCAAACGCAGGAAATAATCGGGGCGGCAATGGCGCCGTTTCCGCTCATTGCGTAAACGTAAGTAAGCTGACCGGCGGTTTCGCAAACAGCGGCGATTGCTTTGTCTTTTTGTTTCGGAAGTTCAAATTTAACGCCTTTGATCATCATGAAGATGAAGAGGATGATGCCGCAGATTGCGAAAGTAAGTTCGTAGGAAACGTTTGCGACAAGTTCGATGTTTTCTTCGTTTACGCCGATAAGAGGGCTGGTTTCCATTTCAAGGAAATAGATGTCGAGGAAGCTTCCGAGAGCATCGATGATTGCGTAGCAGAAGGGCATTGCAAAAGCAATTACGGCAAGTTTTTTTCCAAGGCGCTCTCTTCTTTTGATGCTGGAAGTGCGCTCGGTATAGCTTACACCGACGATACCGACAACGATTATTGCGATTGCGACCCATATGATGGGTTCGATAGTTTCACCGAGAAAAAATACGCAAAGAAGGGAACACATTGCGCCGGAAGTGTTTTCGATCGGGTCGGAAAGGGATTCTTCGATAAACCTGATTCCGAAGAAGGAACAGGCCATGGAAACAATATAGCAAAGCGAAACCGGAAGATAAGCAATAAGGTTCATGGGGTCGTAATTTATATCGGAAGTAAGCAAAGTGAAAATTGCGTGTATTCCCATTACGGCGCCGACCATAATGCATACCCTTAAATGATCGTATTTTTCGTTTTCGTGAGAGCCTTTTTTATAAAAAAGCTCCGCAAGACCCCAAAGCAAAGTTGTTGCAAGGGTAAAAACAAACCACATAAAAAATCCTCCTGATATATGATGTCGATATACCGACTTTTTTGTAATAACTAAAATATAATAGAATAATTTTATAAAGCTGTCAACAAAAAAATAAAAACAAAAATTCAAAACCGCTGTTTTTTACAAGATATTTTGTCGGATTGACAAAATATCTGCACGGATGATATAATTTTGCGGGAAATTTATATTGAGATATATTAAGAGGAAAGTTTTATGAAATTAAGTAAAAAGAAAATGCTGCTTATAAGCTTTATGTTGTTTTCTTTGTTTTTTGGGGCAGGAAATCTTATTTTTCCTCCGTTTCTTGGACAAAACGCAGGAAGCGCCGCAATTCCGGCGATGATTGGGTTTCTTGTAACCGCTGTGGTTTTACCGGTTTTAGGCGTTATAGTTGTTGCACAGTTTGACGGTCTTGATAAGCTTTCTCAAAACGTTGGAAAACGGTTTTCCACAATTTTTACCTTGCTTATTTATCTTTCAATCGGCCCCGGACTCGGAATTCCGAGGGCGGCTTCAGTACCTTTTGAAATGGCGGTTGCGCCATATCTTCCTGAGGGTACGGACGTTGGTATATGGATGGTTGCTTATTCTCTTGTGTTTTTCCTTGTGGCATTATGGCTTTGTCTTAATCCTGGAAAATTGGTATCAAGAATCGGTACTTTTCTTACACCAAGCCTTTTGACGTTGCTTTGTTTGCTTTTTGTTGTTTTCCTTTTTAAAGGGCAAACAAACATTGAAAAGCCGCAGACAATTTACATGACTGCACCGTTTTTACAGGGATTTGCAGACGGGTATCAAACGATGGATACGATAGCGGCCCTTAATTTTGGCCTGGTAATTGCAACAACTCTTGGTGCTTTTGGGCTTAAAAATAAAAAAGACGTAATCCGTAATACGGTATTTGCTGGTATTTTTGCCGGTTCAATTCTGGCGGCCGTTTATATGATGCTTACATATATGGGTATGTGCAGTTCCGGGGTTTATCCTATCCAGGAAAACGGAGCCTGGACTTTAAGATGTATTGTTTATCAGCTTTTCGGCGATTTCGGCGCGATTATACTTGCGGCAATTTTTACTCTTGCCTGTCTTACCACTTGCATCGGACTTATCAATTCGATTTCACAGTATTTTTCGGTTCAGTTCAAAAAACTGAGTTATCGCCAGTGGGTATTTGTTATTGTAGGAGTATCTTTCCTTATCTGCAATCTTGGCCTCAATGCAATTCTCAGCATTTCGATTCCGGTGCTCAACGCAATTTATCCTGTTTCAATCGTGCTCATCGTGCTTGGACTTTCTCATAAACTTTGGGAAAACAACGGTTACGTATATCCTTTGAGCATTGCGGCGACCGGCGCGGTAAGCATTCTTTATTCTTTGGATACCGCGAAGGTTCCGCTTGGTTTTCTCAGCGAAATTCTTCATAAACTTCCTCTTTATTCCATAGGATTCTGTTGGGTTTGCTTTGCGGCGGCAGCAATCGTAATAAGCGTTGTTCTTAATTTGATAATCAGGAAAAAATGATATAAAAAAAGCGCGGATTTTATCCGCGCTTTTTTATATTCTTTATATTTATTTGCAGTAAGCAACGAGAAGTTTAAGGGTGTTTTCAACGCCGTCCTTATGGCTTCTTTCGTATCCGTGGGAAGCATATACGCCGGAACCAATAAGTCCGTGGCGGATATCGTATCCGGCTTCAAGGGTTCCGTCAACGTCGGAACCGTAGAAAGGATAGATATCAACCGCAAAATTAAGGTTATTATCCTTAGCGGCTTTTATAAGGCCGGTAACAACGTCATAATTGTAGGGTCCGCAGGAATCTTTCGCGCAGATGGAAACCATGTGTTCGTCACAGCCAAGGCCTTCGCCGACGCATCCCATATCAACGGAAATCATTTCGGTAACGCCTTCCGGAATGGAAGCGGCGCCGCCGTGACCGACTTCTTCATAAACGGTAATGTAGTGATACATACGGTTTTCAAGCTCAATGTTGTTATCTTTAAGATATTTTGCATATCCAAGAAGAATTCCCACGCTGAGTTTGTCATCAAGGAAGCGGCTTTTAATATAGCCTTTGGAGGTTACGGTGGTTCTGGGGTCGAAGCAAACGATATCGCCGACCATGATTCCGAGTTTTTCGGTATCTTCTTTGGAATTTACAACTTCGTCAAGAACAACTTCCATATCGGTGTATTTGCGCTTGGTGTCGTTATAATTTCCGTTTACATGGACGGAAGCGTTATTGAGCTGGAAGGTACCTTCATAAATTCCGTCAAAACGGGTTACAATGCGGCAATTTTCCGCTTCGGCGTTGTTCGGGTTCATTCCGCCAAGGGGAGAAACCTTAAGGTTTCCGTTGCTTTTGATTTCGGAAACCATTGCGCCAAGAGTGTCGGTGTGTGCCGCAAGAACGATTCCGTTATCCTTGTTTTTGCCGCCGATATCAACAAGAACGCAGCCT
Organism: Oscillospiraceae bacterium; assembly: GCA_017521825.1. Lineage (GTDB taxonomy): Bacteria > Bacillota > Clostridia > Oscillospirales > Ruminococcaceae > UMGS1668. The sequence continues at coordinate 3,245 of JAFXBK010000013.1, read as the reverse complement.
TTTACGGTCATTTTTGCGTCATAACCGAGCTTTTTATATTCTTCGATAACAAATTCCGCGGCGTTTCTGGTGTAGCCGGTGGGACTGTCGATTGCAAGGAGTTTACAGGTTATGTCGGTTATGTATTCTACGTAATCTTTCATTGTAATTCCACCTCTGTCTGTTTTTAAATATGAATCCATTATAGCACGCAAAGCGAAAAAAAGACAGAGGCAAATTGCCCCTGTCTTTTTAATTATCCTGTAACGAGTGATTGCCATTATGGACAACATTTTTTAAGCACAAAGCAGCCATGCACTCGTAATGCATGGCTGCTTTGTACGATCTTTATTTCTTTCTTTTAAGGAATATATTCTTTTCTCTGATTTTGTCTAAAAGACCACACAGATGCATTATGTTTAGCACAAGGGTTGCAGTTGAAATGCCAAGAGTAAAAGATATAATATTTCTACATGAACGTTCCGGAATCATCCCACCAAATCCATTACTTTCAAACAGCACATAACAGAATACAAGTAAAACAACTGCGCCAATCATCATATCTGCCATTTTATTTTTCAGGTTTTTCTTTTCTTCTGCAGTATATTCCGCAACCTTCTTCAAAGTATCCTTTGTTTCGTTATTCGTATTCTCACTTTTCCTTTCTCCGTCTATAATCTCTCGAATATCAACATCGTAATAATCTGCCAGTTCAACCAGAACACTGAGATCTGGCATATTACTGCCTGTCTCCCATCTGGAAACAGTTCTTCCAGAAACAACAAAACGCTCCGCGAGTTGCTCCTGCGTCAGGCCTTTCTCTTTACGAAGTTGCTTTAAAAATTCTCCTGTTTGCTTTTGGTCCATCATGAATTTCTCCTTTCGAGATGATCATAGCTCCCAAATACGACTAATACCACGACACAAAGCGAGAAATGCCGTAATAATTGAGATAGACATCGCTTGTCTATCTAATTTAAGAACAATATTAAGATGATTATACCAGAATAGTTCAAAAAAGACAGGGGCAAATTGCCCCTGTCTTTTCAATTATCCTGCTGCTTCCAGCATATTCTCGATAAAAATCCCGTATCCCTTTGTCGGGTCATTGACCAAAACGTGGGTAACGGCGCCAACAAGCTTTCCGTCCTGTATGATAGGGGAGCCGCTCATTCCCTGGACAATTCCGCCGGTGGTTTCAATAAGCTCCTTGTCGGTTACTTTTATTACCATGTTTTTTGTCATGCTTTCGTCCGAAAGACTTATTTTTTCGATAACAATGTCGTATTCTTTTGCTTCGGTGCCGCTTATGGTAGAAAGAATTACCGCCGGACCTTCGTAAATTTCCTGCTTCGGCGCAATGGGCATATTAGTTCCGCCGATTTCGTATTCAAGCGTTCCATAAAGCCCGGTTTCGTTGTTGTTTTTTACGGTTCCGAGGTTTTCTTTTCCGATAAAAGCGCCGGAAAGTTCTCCCGGGTTTCCGGGAATGCCTTTTTTTACTTTTGTTATGGCCGCTTCCACAATTTCGCCGCTGGAAAAGGGAAGAATCTTTCCGGTATCAACGTCGCAGACTGCGTGACCCAATCCGCCGAAGGAAAGATTTTCCGGATCGAAAAAAGTTACGGTTCCGATTCCGGCGGAACTGTCGCGTACCCAAAAACCGGCTTTGTATCCGCTTTGGTCCGAAAGCATTTCCGGCGTAATAGAAACAATAACGTTTTCGTCTTCTCGCAGTACGGAAAAATCCAGCGTTTTTCCGCCGCTTTTTTGAATAATTTCGGAAACGTCCTCGTTTGTAAAAACTTCCGTTCCGTCGATGGATTTAATAACATCGCCTTTTAAAAGTCCGGCGCTTTGTGCAGGGCATATTTTTCCGTTTTCGGTTTCGATTTTTGAAAAATCCACAACAAGAACCCCGTCGATAAACATTTTAACGCCAAAAGGTGTTCCGCAAACGGTTACGATTTTTTCTTCGGAAAAGTTTACAAAAACTTCCTTGATGGGGAAAATTCCGAGAAGTTTTGCGGTAAAAATCTGTTGGGAATTTTGCCGGCTTAAAACCTCGGCGGCTTTTACGGAACTTTTTTCAAAAGTTATGATTTTTCCGAAAGACGATGAATATTTCATTTCGCTTCCGGAAAGTAAAAATCTTTCCGGCAAAAACTGATGAAAAACAAAAACTGCGGCCATTATTAAAGCTGTTAAGGCGATAAAAACAGCCGCGAATTTACGATAAAATTTATAAATCAAAATTCCGCCTCCTTTAAAAATATTTTTCCGCAAAAATTTTTTTATATTATCGCCAATGTTTTGCTTGATTAACCACCAAAAAAGACATATAATATTGTATATAGAATAAAATTAATATTTTATAAAGAAAATTTAAAAAAACTCTTGACGAGCCTATATACTTTATGGTATAGTATATACACCTCTAAAAGGGTTTATTTTTTTGCGCAAAAAAACCCGTGTCCTTTAATATGAGGGAGGCAAAAATTCCAAGAATCAGGAGGTGCCGCAATGCGAGTCAAAATAGTGTTGGCATGCACTGAGTGCAAACAACGCAACTACACTACCATGAAAAACAAAAAGAACGATCCGGACAGACTTGAAATGAAAAAATATTGCAGGTTCTGCCGTAAACACACGCTCCACAAAGAGACGAAGTAAGGAAAGGAAGAGGTATTAACCGTGGCTAATGAAAACACTGCTAAAAAGCCGTCCCTTTTCTCGAGAGTAAAACGTTTCTTCAAAGACATCCGTGGCGAACTTAAAAAAGTTGCATGGCCCGGCAAAAAACAGGTCATCAACAACACCACCGTTGTTATTGTAGTCGTTATCATCTCTTCGATCGGTATCAGCCTTATTGACTATTTCTTTGGTCTTATCGTAAGGCTGTTCTTCGGCTCTTAATGCGCGAAAGGAACTGAGTTATGTCTGAAACTCCTAAATGGTATGTTGTCCACACATATTCCGGTTACGAAAACAAAGTATCCGAGAATATCGAAAAGGTAATCGAAAACAAGCGTTTTAAAGACCTTATTTTCGACGTTAGTGTTCCGACCGAAACTATCGTTGAGGTTAACGACAACAAAAAGCGTGAAGTGGAACGCAAAATTTTCCCGGGCTATGTCCTTGTTAAGATGATCCTTACGGACGAATCCTGGTACGTTGTCAGAAATACCCGCGGCGTAACCGGCTTTGTAGGTCCTGCTTCCAAACCCGTACCGCTCAGCGAAGAAGAGGTTGCAAAACTTGGAATC
>JAFXBK010000012.1 GCA_017521825.1 Oscillospiraceae bacterium | reverse complement strand
GTTTTATTAACACTCAAACTTTTCGCACGACAAAACAAAATATTTTTTCTGTAAGTTTGGAAACTCACCCGCATAGCGGGTGGTTTGTTGTACCCGAAACGCTTTACCGTTTCGGGTACATGCTAATAGCATAAATTAAAATAAAAAAAGACCGCCTTCGGGCGGTCTTTTTTTATTAAACAGAACAAATCCAATCTTTAACTTCATCAATGATTTTTTCTTCAATTTCTGTTCTGATTTCAAAATTTTCCGGCAGATTAAAAAATTTTTTTTTAAGAAAAGTCGGATAAAAATATTCTTTTTCAAGGTTTTCAAAAGGAAGCCATTCAAAATAATGTTCCTGTTCGTTTTCGTAAAGAACAAATTTATTGCCTCTCAAAAGGATATCCGTTTTTGAAATATCCATAAGAAAATAAATGCAAAGTTCGTGAAATCTTATTTTACTTACGTCCTCCGTAAAAAACGCCTGGTTAAGCCAAAGCGGACGGATAATCTTCGGTTCTGCCTCAAGTTCTTCCACACATTCGCACAAAACGGCATTTTCGGCGGTTTCACCAAGTTTTACCCTTCCTCCCGGAAGATAAAAATAGGGAGAATTTCCGTCCTTCATCACAAGGATTTTTCCGCTGTTTATAATGATGGCGCAAACCCAGTAATTGAATTTTTCGTTTCCGTTTTTAAAAGAAATGTCCATATATTCTCCTTTATCCGGATAAAAAAGGCGTTTCATCATGAAACGCCTTTTTGTGTTTATTCTTCGTCTTCAAAATCCTCTTCGGATTCCTCATCTGCATACTCAAATTCATAATCTTCAGAACTGAGTTCTTCAAAAATTTCTTTAAGGTCGCTGATGCCTTCAAAAGTTGTGGTGCTTGTCCAGACAGAAGTTATCTGGTCAAAGCAAGGGATTTCCGTAAGGAATGCCTCCGCCCTTTTCTGACGCTCGGTTTTATTGAGTTTATCGCATTTTGTAAGAGCAATGATAAACGGAACTTCGTTATCGATCATAAAATTGATCATCTGAACGTCGTCTTTGGTGGGAGCATGGCGGCTGTCAACAAGCTGAACGATAAGGCGGATATCCCTGTCGCTCATAAGATAGCCTTCAACAAGGTCCGCCCAGCGTTTTTTATCGCTTTGGGAAACCTTGGCGTAACCGTAACCCGGAAGGTCAACAAATTTTATTCCGTCAACGTCATAAAAGTTTACTGTAACGGTTTTACCCGGCTGGCTTGAGACCCTTGCAAGGGCTTTTCTTCCGAAAATCGCGTTCATAAGCGAGGATTTTCCTACGTTTGAATGTCCCGCAAAGGCAAATTCAATATGTTCAGCTTTCGGAAGCTGTTTTGATGTGCCGTATGCGGCTTCAAATACTGCGTGGTTATAGTTCATTTTATCCTCCGCTTACTGAATATTCACGGTTTTGGAATCATGTTCAAGGCCGAGCATGGAAATTTCCTCTATAAAGCTTTTTTCCTTTACAGCAGAAACAACCGGCCTTACAAGCGCGGTTTCCAGAACTGTTTCCACTTCCTTTGCCGGAATAAATGTAATTGCCGCTTTTACTACCGGATCAACTTCCTCAAGATCCGGAATATTTTCCTCCGGAATAAGAACGGTTTTTACCCCAGCTCTATATGCGGCCATTGTTTTTTCACGAAGTCCGCCGATTGCAAGAACCCTTCCGCGAAGAGTTACTTCGCCGGTCATGGCAACGTCCCTTCTTACCGGGATTCCGGAAAGTGCGGAAACGATTGCGGTTGTAAGAGTTACGCCGGCGGAAGGACCGTCCTTCGGAACTGCGCCTTCCGGAACGTGGATGTGGATATCTTTGGTTTTATAAAAATCCTTTTCGATTCCGTATTTTTCGGTGCAGGAACGAACGTAGCTTATGGCGGTTCTTGCGGATTCCTTCATAACGTCGCCAAGGTTTCCGGTAAGTTCGATTTTGCCGCTTCCTTCAAGAATCGCAACTTCAACCTGGAGCATATCTCCGCCGACGGATGTCCAGGCAAGACCGTTTACAAGGCCAACGGCATCGCTGTTTTCAATTGTTTCCGGGCGGAATTTTTTAACCCCGAGAAAATCGGTGATGTTGTTTCCGTTAATGGTAACCTTTTCCGCACCTTCGCCAACAATTTTTTTCGCGGCTTTTCTGCAAAGGCTTCCTATGGTTCTTTCAAGGCTGCGTACGCCGGCTTCCCTTGTGTAAAAATCAATTATGGCGTAAATTGCATCGTCCGCAATTTTGAGCATTTTGGAATCAAGTCCGTGGCGCTTCATTTCCTTTTTAACAAGGTGTTTTTTCGCAATCTGGAATTTTTCTTCCCTGGTATAGGAGCCAAGTTCGATAATTTCCATTCTGTCATAAAGCGGACCGGGAATTGTGCTCGGGTCGTTCGCAGTAGTAATAAAAAGAATATCCGAAAGATCGAACGGAAGTTCAATATAGTGATCACGGAAAGCAACGTTCTGTTCCGGGTCAAGAACTTCCAGCATTGCGGAAGCCGGGTCACCGCGGAAATCGTTTCCCATTTTATCGATCTCATCAAGAAGAATAAGGGAATTTTTGCTTCCTGCGAGTTTTACCGCGTTCATAATACGTCCGGGCATTGCGCCGATATAGGTCTTTCTGTGTCCGCGGATATCGGATTCGTCCTTCATTCCGCCGAGAGATATTCTGGTATATTTTCTTCCCATTGCGGCGGCGATATCCTTGGCAATGGAGGTTTTACCAACACCGGGAGGACCTACAAGGCAGATAATCTGGCCCTTGATATCCGGCTGAAGTTTTCTTACGGCAAGAAGTTCCAGAATACGCTCTTTTACTTTTTCAAGGCCGTAGTGGTTTTTATCAAGCTGTTTTTTTGCTTTTGCAATATCTATTTTCTCTTCGGTTTTAACGTTCCAGGGAAGCGCAAGGCAGGTATCAAGATATCCGCGGATAACGCTCGCTTCCTGGCTGTTATAAGGCATTTTGGTAAGTCTTACAACTTCTTCGTTAAGTTTATCCTTAACTTCGCCTTCAATTCCGAGAGCTTCGATTTTCTTTTTATAAACGTCTATCTCGTCCTGAAGATTTTCACCCTCGCCAAGTTCTTCGTTGATTGCTTTAAGCTGTTCGCGAAGATAATATTCACGCTGGTTCTGGTCAATCTGTTCCTTTACCTTTTCGTAAATATCTTTTTCAACGCCGAGGATGTTGTTTTCGTTTTCAAGAACGCCAGCAAGCATTTCAAGGCGCTTTACGTAGTTGGATTCCTCAAGAATTTTTTGCTTGTCCTCAATATCGATATTAAGGTTTCCCGCAAGGAATTCACCGAACTGAGCCGGATCATCCATGCTGAAAGCTTTTACTGCAAGCTCTTTCGGCATTTTGGGAACAAGATATGTATATTCGTTAAAAAGATCCTTTACGGTACGCATAAGCGCGTCGCAGAGAATCGAACGTTCCGGACGAAGTTTTTTAAGCGGATGTTCCTGGATATCCGCCACAAGGAAAGGTTCTTCGGAAAGAATATCAACAAGTTTTGCGCGGTATTTTCCTTCAACAAGAATTCTTGTTGTTCCGCCGTTGTTTTTAAGAACCTGGCGGATTTCCGCAACAACACCTACTTTATTTACGTTATCAAGTTTTATATCGTCTTCTTCAACGTTAATCTGGGAAGCAAGAAAAACTTCCCTGTTCCCTTTCATAGCTTCTTCAAGAGCTGCTATGGATTTTTTGCGGCCGACATCAAAATGAAGAATCATGTTAGGAAAAAGAACAATTCCTCTCATGGCTATCATGGGCATTGTAATTATTTCTGCCGGCTGTTTCTTTTCGGGCATATCTTTTCACCTCCGGTATATAAATATCGGAAGCGGCAACCGCAAAAACGCTGCTGCCGCTTTTAAATTTTATTTTATGCTTTTGCCGCAATTTCAAGCGGAACATTCTTTTTAAGCGGGTTATGTTCGATAACCGGATCCGCTCCTTCGGTAACGCAGGCTTCCCCGATAACAACCGCTTCGGCGGTTTCGTCAGAAGGAAGGGCGAACATAAGCTTTCCAAGGGTTTCCTCCATAATGGAACGAAGACCCCTTGCGCCGGTTTTTCTGTCAATGGCCTTTTGCGCGATTGCTTCAAGCGCGCCTTCGGTAAACTGAAGGCTTACTCCATCAAGGCTGAAAAGCTTCTGATACTGTTTAACAAGGCTGTTTTTCGGTTCGGTAAGAATTTTTACCAAAGCGGGTTTATCAAGGCTTTCGAGCGCGGTTATAACCGGAAGACGGCCGACCATTTCCGGAATAATTCCGAATTTAACAAGGTCGTGTGGGGTTACTTTTTTAAGAAGGTCCTTCGCTTCCTTGGATTTCTGGCTGATTACGTTTGCGCCGAATCCCATTGCGGAACTTGCGATACGTTTTTCGATAATCGGTTCGATTCCGTCAAAAGAACCGCCGCAGATAAACAGAATGTTGGTGGTATCTATCTGGATAAATTCCTGCTGCGGATGTTTTCTTCCGCCCTGGGGCGGAACGTTGGAAACGGTTCCTTCGAGCATTTTAAGAAGAGCCTGCTGAACGCCTTCGCCGCCGACATCCCTTGTTATGGAAGGGTTCTCGGATTTTCTGGTAATCTTGTCAATCTCATCGACATAGATAATTCCGCGCTGTGCGGCTTCAACGTCAAAATCCGCCGCCTGGATAAGGCGAAGAAGAACGTTTTCCGCGTCCTCGCCGACGTAACCGGCTTCGGTAATGGTGGTTGCGTCCGCTATTGCGAAAGGAACGCCGAGAACTCTTGCAAGGGTTTGGGCAAGAAGGGTTTTACCGGTACCGGTTGGTCCAAGAAGAAGCACGTTGCTTTTCTGGAGCTCAACATCTTCGGTATCAAGTTTGCTCAGTATGCGTTTATAATGGTTATAAACCGCAACGCAAAGGGTGGTTTTTGCCTCGTCCTGTCCGATTACGTATTTATCAAGCACTGCTTTAAGTTCCGCAGGCTTAAGAAGGGTTTTCGGATCGATTATAGGTTTGTTTTTTTCCTGTTTTTTGCGTCTGGTCTTTTCGATGGGGTCAAGTTCGTCCTCATCGTAAAGAATGGAATTGCAAAGTTCGACGCATTCGTCACAAATGCAAACGCCGGGACCGGTTATAAGTTTATAAACCATGTCCTGCGGTTTTCCGCAGAACGAACAGCGCATTTTGTGATCATCTTTATTGGCCATAGTTTAAAGCCTCCGAATTTATGCTTAATTATTCTCTGTGGTCAAGAACGTTATCAACAAGGCCATATTCCATAGCCTGCTGTGCGGTCATAAAATTATCTCTGTCGGTATCTTTGGTAATAACTTCGAGAGGCTGACCGGTTTGTTCGGAAAGGATTTTGTTAAGTCTTTCCTTGATTGCAATAATGCGGTCCGCATGGATTTTGATATCAGAAGCCTGACCCTGCATTCCGCCGAGAGGTTGGTGAATCATGATCTCGCTGTTGGGAAGAGCAAAACGTTTTCCTTTTGCGCCGGAGCTGAGAAGGAATGCGCCCATGGATGCCGCCATACCAACACAAATGGTGGAAACATCGCATTTGATATAATTCATGGTGTCATAAATCGCCATGCCTGCGGTGATGGAACCGCCGGGACTGTTGATATAAAGGCTGATGTCTTTATCCGGGTCCTGTCCTTCAAGATAAAGGAGCTGGGCAACAACAAGGCTTGCGGTAGTGTCGTTAACTTCGTCGCAAAGCATTATGATTCTGTCGTTAAGAAGGCGGGAAAAAATATCGTAGGAACGTTCGCCCCTGTTGGTCTGTTCAACGACCATCGGTACCAAACTCATTTTGGTATCACTCCTTTCGGATTTTAACGAAATTTGTCAAAAAATCTCATTATTGATATAAAGGACCTCCGGAAATAATTCCGGAGATCCTCCAATACAAAGATAATTATATTGCAGTTTCTCTGGAAACTGTTCCGCTTAATCAGTCAACGGAAGGATCGATTTCTTCGGTTTTCTTTTTGCGGGTTGCTCTTTTTTTAGGAGCTTCTTCAGCTTCGGCTGCGGGAGCTTCTTCTGCTGCTTCTTCAGCTTTTTTCTTGGTGGTGCGTTTTTTCTTGGGAGCTGCTTCTTTTGCTGCAGCTTCTTCGGCGGTGATTTCGGTTACTTTTGCGTTATCGCGAACAAATTTGATTGCTTTCTCTACGCAAAGGTCAAGAGCAAGTTCTTCAGCGGGAACAATTTTTCTTACCTGTTCCTCTTTCATTTCATAACGTTCTGCAAGAGTTTTGTATTCTTCCGCCATTTCTTCTTCGGTCATCTCGATTTTTTCGAGTTTTGCGATTTCTTCAAGAGCAAGGCGGATTTTTACCTGGCGCTCTGCCTGGGGTCTGAAGCCGCCGAAGAAAGTTTCTTTATCTGCGCCGGTATATTTGAGGTATTCATCAAGGGTAAGGCCTGCGGTTCTTGCAAGTCTGTTTTCAAAATCTGCGGCAATGTCTTCCATTCTTGCTTCGTACATGCATTCGGGAATTTCTGCTTCGAAGTTTTTGAGGATACCGTCAACAAGTTTTTCTTCAAGTTCAGCTTCGGACTGTGCGTCTGCTTTTTCCTGGAGTTTTGCTTTAATGTCTGCTTTAAGTTCATCGATGGTGTCGAATTCGCTTACGTCTTTTGCAAATTCATCATCGGCAACGGGCATTTCTTTAGCTTTGATGCTGTGGAGTTTGCATTTGAAAACTACGGGAGCGCCTTTGAGTTCTTCTGCGGGATAATCTTCCGGGAAGGAAACGTTTACGTCAAATTCTTCGCCTGCGTTGTGGCCGCAAACCTGTTCTTCGAAACCGGGAATGAACTGGCCGGAACCGAGTTCAAGCGGGAAATGTTCGCCTTTGCCGCCTTCGAAAGGAACGCCGTCTTTGAAACCTTCGTAATCGATTTCAGCCTGGTCGCCGTTCTGTGCGGGTCTGTCTTCAACTTCGATGATTCTTGCGTTTCTTTCAAGCATAACGGAAAGTTCGCCTTCAACCTGGGAATCGGAAACTTCGGTTACGATTTTTTCTGCTTTGATGCCTTTATATTTCTTTACGGAAACTTCGGGTTTAACGGTTACGGTTGCGGTAAGGGTATAGCCTTCTTCGGAGCAATCTACAAGTGCGATTTCTGCGCGGTCAACGGGAACGATTTTTGCTTCGGCAACAGCCATATCGTATGCTACGCCGTAAGTTTCATTAACTGCATCCTGATAGAAAAATTCTCTGCCGTAGGTTTTTTCGATAAGTGCTTTGGGAGCTTTGCCTTTACGGAAGCCCTTTACTGCAAGGTTTTTGCCTTTTTCTCTGATTGCTGCGTCAACAGCGCGTCCGAACTCTTCTGCGGTTACAGCAATGGTAAGCTTAACCTCATTAGTGCCGGTTTTTTCAATCTGTCTAAGTTCCATTATGTTGTTTCCTCCTGATAGATACGTTTTCAATAACTGTTAAAGTATATCATATAGTTATCATAAAATCAATTATTTTATATAAAAATATTATATAATTTTTATTTAATTTTCCAAAATTTAAAGCCAAGATGGTCCGCAGAAATCAGTTTGAACTCAATTCCCATATATTCGCCTTCGTTTGCAAGGCTTCTGGAAGCTCCGTGAAGATGTCCGTAGTAAACACGCTTAATTCCGTATTCCTTAAGAACGGAAATTATGTTCGGCACCATTTCGTTCGCATAGACCGGAGGATAATGAAGAAAAACGATTTTTTCCGCATCCGGAAAACGTTTTGAATCCTCAAGCGAAAGCCTTAAACGAAGTGCTTCCCTTTCGGAAATTTTGTGGTCATGCTCTTCGTTCGGCATAAAAACCCAGCCGCGGGTTCCGCAAAGCGCCAGACCTTCCGCGAGTACTGAATTATTATGGAGAATTTCAAAGGTGGTTATGCCGTTTTCCTTAAAAAACTTTTCCGCTTTTGTTCTTGTTGTCCACCAATAATCGTGGTTTCCCTTCATAACGATTTTTCTTCCGGGAAGAGCATCTATGAATTTAAAATCCGGAAGAGCTTCATCAAAACCGAGTCCCCATGAAAAATCTCCGGGAATAACCACCGTATCCTCCGGTTTGATCTGTTCTTTCCAGCTGGCTTCGATTTTACTTACGTAATCCTTCCAGCCGAAAAAATTATCCATGGGTTTATCCGTTCCGAAAGAAAGGTGAAGGTCTGCCATAACCCAGACCGACATCAGCAATCACCTCCGACGGTGCTCAAAACAAATCCTGCCATATCTTCCCTTTCGCAAACGTTTGTAAATCTCGGTTCTTTTTCCGAAAGTTCCGAAAGCTGCTTCGGCATTTTAAGGCCGGAAATAGCTTCGATTTTTTTTGCGGCCGCAAAATCATCCGGTTCGTTTTCACCGGAAATGGCTTTGAGCACGGCCCGCGGGAATTTATAGGGACTTGCGGTTGAAGCAATGATGGTTTTGGTTCTGTCGCCGGTTTCGGCCTTATATTTTTCATAGACTTCCACGGCAACCGCTGTATGGGTATCGCAAAGATACGAATATTCATCAAACAGCAATTTAATGCGGTTTTCCGCACCTTTATCATCTGTAAATCCCGCCCGGAACAGCTCTTTTATCTTTACGAGAATTTCATCCGGAACGCAATATTTTCCGTGCTCACGGAGGGATTCCATAACCGCACGGATATACCCGTCGTCCTTTTCGTAAAGTTCAAAAACAAGCCTTTCGAGGTTGCTGGAAACAAGAATATCCATGGAGGGAGATTCCGTCATATAAAATTCGCGGTTGATATTATATTCACCCGTGCTCAAAAAATCCGTGAGCACGTTGTTGGCGTTGGAAGCGCAGATAAGCTTTCCGAAGGGAACGCCCATCCGTTTTGCGTAATAGGCCGCAAGGATATTTCCGAAGTTTCCGGTGGGAACGGTTACATTAACCGTTTCGCCGTCGGCAATCTCTCCGTCCGCAACAAGATCCGCATAGGCGGAAATATAATAAACTATCTGCGGAAGAAGGCGCCCTACATTGATAGAGTTTGCGCTGGAAAAACGTTTTCCTTTTTCAGCAAGTTTTTTCCGGATATCCGCATTGGTAAAAATTGTTTTTACGGCTGTCTGGGTATCGTCAAAATTTCCTTTTACGCCGCAAACGGAAACATTTTCACCTTTCTGGGTCTGCATCTGGAGCTGCTGGATCTTGGAAACACCGTTATCCGGATAAAATACGATTATTTCCGTTCCCTCAACGTCGCAAAAACCTTCCAAAGCCGCTTTTCCGGTATCGCCGGAAGTTGCGGTAAGAATAACGGTTTTCTTTCCGTCCCCTGCTTTTTCCGCGGATTTTACCAAAAAATGCGGAAGTATCTGAAGCGCCATATCTTTAAACGCGCAGGTTGGACCATGCCAGAGTTCGAGCATATATATTTCTTCGCCGAGTTTTACAATGGGAGTGGGCTCGTTATCTTCAAATTTACCGATATACGCCGCATTTGCACATTCCAGAAGTTCCTCTTCGGAAAAATCGGTCATGAATTTTGCAAAAATCCGCTTTGCCCTTTCGCAATAGCCAAGTTTTGAAAGTTCGGTTATCTCGCCTTTTTCGAGCACCGGAATTTCCACCGGCACAAAAAGACCTCCGTCATCCGAAAGTCCCCTGATTATTGTTTCTGCGGAATCGAGCCGCAGATTTTTGTTCCTTGTGCTTTGAAATTTCACTTTTTCACCTCAAATTCCCTGCAAAAAAGTTATATGCGTTTTTCCAGAATATTTTTTCGGCAAGTTCCTCGCCGAAATCCTTTTTAACCAAATCATAAAGATTCGGAATATCATTCATTTTTCTGATTCCGTCAACAACGTCGCAGCCGTCATAATCGCTTCCCATGCAAATGGCGTTTTCTCCGCCGAGCATAAGCATTCTTTCAATATGTTTTAAAATATCCGAAAGGCTTGCTTTTTCCTCGTCATTATTAAGAAAAGCCTTGTAGAAATTAATCCCGACTATTCCGCCCCGACGAACAATTTCCTTGAAATATTCGTCTGTAAGATTTCTTCGGTGTCCGCAAACTTCACGAAGGTTACTGTGACTTGCGGCAACGGGACAATCAACATTTTTGAGCACGTCATCAAGTCCCGCATCGGAAAGATGCGAAACATCGATAACCATACCCATGCGCTCCATTTCTTTTATAATGTCGATTCCGAAGGGCTTCAGACCGAAATTCTGGTCGGTTGAACCTTTACCGATTTCGTTTTCGCCGTTCCATGTAAGGGTCATCATGCGAACGCCGTCATCAAAAAGCTTTTGAAGCCGTTCAATCTTTCCGCCGAGCACCCTTCCGCCCTCAACGGTAAGAATCGCCGCGGTCTTTCCGTCTTCGGTTATTCTGTCAACGTCTTCGACCGTCTTTGCCTGCTTAAAGAACTGTGGAAATTTCTCAAGCTGAGCATCGAAAAAATGCTTTGCCATTGTGTAATAATTAAAAGCGTCATCGCCGGAAATTACATCCGGGCAGAAAATTGCAAAGCATTGGGCATGACGCCGAATTTTTTCGTTTTTCGGAAACGAAATATCAAGATAACCACAATCAAGACCGCAGCTTTGATGCATTGCCGTGGTAATTGTATCACAATGAAGGTCAAAAAAATCCATGAACAGCCTCCGTTCCGAAAGCATTTTTTATATGAGTGAATTTCTTCACCTCAAGATCGTTTTTTCCGTATATAATTTCAAAAACATCGAACCGGGGCTGACCGTTAAGCCCTTTTTTAAGCTTGTAAAGCATAGCAGCTTTACAGATTTTCTGCTGTTTTGAGCGTGTCACTGCTTCCCTTGGAGCATAAAGACAGTCGTCTGCACGGGATTTAACTTCGATAAAAACTATGTATTTTCCGTCTTTTGCAACAATATCAATTTCGCCGAGGCGGGTGTTGAAATTTCGTTCAATAATCTCATAGCCTTTTTCTTCAAGATACTTCGCGGCAAAATCTTCGCCCATATCTCCCCGGCGGCGTTTTTCGGTAATCAAAAAATCACCTTCAGTGCATTTTTTTAAGAAAGGTCAAACGGTGTATTTCGCTTGGACCAAACTCCCTTAATTTTTCATAATGGAGCTTTGTTCCGTATCCTTTATGTTTTGCGAAGCAATATTCCGGATATTTTTCATCCATTTCGAGCATGAATCTGTCCCTGCTGACCTTTGCAAGAATTGAAGCGGCCGCGATACTTGCGGAAGTTGCGTCGCCTTTTATTACAAATTCTGTCGGAATTTCCATGTTTTTCGGAACGCGGTTTCCGTCAATAAAAACACGTTCCGGTTTAATGCTCAAATTTTCAACTGCAGTTTTCATGGCGAGCATGGTCGCTTCGAGAATGTTTATTTCATCAATGGTTTTGTGGTCAACCGCCTGGATTGAATACGCAAGAGCGTGCTCAATTATTTCGTCAAAAAGCAGGTCGCGCTTTTTTTCGGAAAGTTTTTTGCTGTCGTTAAGCCCTTCAATTTCAAAATCCTCCGGAAGAATTACCGCCGCGGCAAAAACCGGTCCCGCAAGGGGACCTCTTCCCGCTTCATCAACTCCGCAGATATATTTTATTCCAAGTTCCGCGCGCTTCGCGTGCTCAAATTCATATAAGCTCATTGGGTCTCTCCAAAGTGATGCGTCCGATTTTTCCTCCGCGGAATTCATCAAGAAGCATTGCGGCGGCTCTTTCGGTATCGATTTCTCCTCCGGAAATTTTCATTCCGCGTTTTGCGCCGATAAGTTCAAGAAGCTCGAAAGGTTCAATTTCAAAAGTTTCCTCATCGGTAAGTTTATATCTTTCGCAAAGAAGTTTATGCGCTTCGTGGTTAAGGACGTCCGCAAGGCGCGCCGCAAGAGTTTCGATATCAAGGATATCGTCTTTTACAGCACCGGTGAAAGCAAGATGTTCGCCAACAGTTTTATCCTCGAACTTCGGCCAAAGAACGCCGGGCATATCGAGCATATCGATTCCTTTATCAAGGGTTACCCATTGTTTTCCGCGGGTAACGCCGGGTCTGTCCTCAACTTTTGCGCGTTTTCCGCCGGCAATGCGGTTGATAAAGGAAGATTTTCCCACGTTAGGAATTCCGACAATCATCATACGGATGGGTTTACCCTCCATACCTTTTCTTGCGCGTTTTTCAAGTTCGTTTTTAAGGACTTCACGAACCAGCGGCGCAAGTTTGTTAAGTCCTCTTCCGCTTCTGCAATCGGTTGCAAGAGCGCGAATACCTTTTGATTTATAATGTTCTATCCATTCCTGTGTAATAGCTTCGTCAGCCATATCGCACTTATTGAGAACAACAACCCTTGGCTTTCCGCCAACAAGGCTTTTCATTTCCGGGTTGCGGCTTGAAAAAGGCACCCTTGAATCCGTTATCTCAACAACAACGTCAACAAGAGGAAGGTTTTCTTTCATTAAACGGCGGGTTTTGGCCATATGTCCGGGGAACCACTGGATATCAACTTGTTCCATAAGGCAAAAATTCGCCTCCTTTCAAAAATATACAATAATCTAATATATATTATACTAC
>JAFXBK010000011.1 GCA_017521825.1 Oscillospiraceae bacterium | reverse complement strand
GCTCTGGTAGGATCCATAAATGCCGCATTACGCTGCATTTCTTTTATCATCTTTTCGTCTTCTTCGTCCGCTTTTACGGAAGATACTCCGAAAGATACGATTTCGATTCCGCGAAGACCGCTCCATTTTTCGGAAAGAACTTCGTTAAGAGCGTCTGCCATTTCGGTGGTATGGCCCGGAAGGGCGGAATAGCGGATTCCCATTGCGGATATCTTTGCAAATGCCGGCTGGAGCGCGGTAAGAAGTTCGCTCTTGAGCTGGCTGTCAAGTTCGCTTCTGTTATACTGATATGCTACGTTTCCGCAGACATTGGTATAGAAAAGAATCGGGTCGCAAAGTCTGTAGCTGTATTCACCGAAGCAGCGGATTGCTATATCAATATCAATTCCCGCTCTTTCGTCAACTACTCTGAACGGTACAGGGCTCGGGGTTCCGTATTTGTTTCCGATAAGTTCCTTTGTATTGAAGTAATAAACTCTCTGATCTTTTCCCGTATCTCCTCCAAAGGTAAAACGTTTACCGATGGTCTTGAAGGAATCGACTATGCTGGTTCCGAGTTTTCCCGCAAAAATCGAAGGTTCGGAAGACATATCATATGTATATTCGCCGGGTTCCGCGCAGATATCAACTACTTTTCCCTGTTCTACTATGCACATGCACTGGCCGTCCGCTACCGCGATTACGGAACCATTGGATATGATGTTATCTTCTCCTCTGGTATTCGAGCTTCTTGCGCCGGTTCTTTTCTGTCCTTTTATCGCAAGTACTTCCGCCGGTATTGCTTCACAGTAAAAATACTCTTTCCACTGATCTGCCAATACTCCGCCTACTGCTCCGCCTATTGCTTTAATAAGTCCCATGGAAAACATCTCCTTTTTCTATAAAAGATTACAGGTTAATTATAAGATTTTTTAACAGATTTATCAATAGTTTTGTTAAAAAAAGGCAAAACGCACAAAGTGCGCTTTGCCTTTTTTTATGAAAGTTCTATCATATTTGTATAAAGCTGATAATATTTTCCTTTTTGCGCCAAAAGGTCATCGTGGTCGCCGCGTTCCACAACTTTTCCCTGCTCAAGAACAAGAATTGCGTTGGAGTTGCGGACAGTTGAAAGGCGATGGGCAATTATAAACACCGTTCTTCCTTTCATAAGTCCGTCAAGACCTTTTTCGATAAGTTTTTCGGTTCGGGTATCAACGGAGGAAGTTGCTTCGTCAAGGATCATAACCGGCGCTTCCGAAACCGCCGCACGCGCTATGGCAAGGAGCTGGCGCTGGCCCTGGGAAAGGTTTGCGCCGTCGGAATGGAGCATGGTATTGTAACCTTGGGGAAGGTGGCTTATAAAATAATGGGCGTTGGCAATTTTCGCCGCTTCGATGCAGTCTTCATCGGTGGCGTCAAGCCTTCCGTAACGGATGTTTTCCATAACCGTTCCGGTGAAAAGGTGGGTATCCTGAAGAACAATTCCAAGGGATCGGCGAAGGTCGTCCTTTTTGATATCTTTAACGTTGATTCCGTCATAGATAATTTCGCCACCCTGGATATCATAAAAACGGTTTATAAGGTTTGTGATGGTGGTCTTGCCTGCACCGGTTGAACCTACGAACGCGATTTTATGGCCGGGTTTCGCAAAGAGCGAAAGGTCATGAAGAACCGGTTTTCCTTCAACGTAGGAGAAATCCACGTTGTTAAAACGGACATCGCCGCGCAGTGGAACTCTTTTTCCGTCCGGAAGGACCCAGTTATAATCGTTTTCAACTTTTTCAAGGGTAACTTTTCCTTCGTCAATTTCCGGTTCTTTATCAAGAACTTCAAAAATTCGCTCCGCACCCGCAAGAGCAAGCATTATTGAGTTGAACTGTTCGGAAATCTGGCTTACCCTGTCCGCAAAGGTTCGGATATACTGGAGAAACGCAATAAGAATTCCGCCGACCTGTTCGCCCGTTAACCAAAGCACGCCTATGGCGCAGGTGAGCGCATAGAACATATGGGAAAGGTTATTAAGAAGCGGACCGACAACGGAAGTTGCTATGGTTGCGGTGGTGGAAGCCTTCCGGAGTTTTTCGTTAATCGGTTCAAAATTTTCCATAACCTCTTTTTCATGGGTGAAAACTTTTATATCGCGCTGGCCGGAAATCATTTCTTCGATATATCCGTTTACGGAAGCGGCGTGTTTTTGCTGTTCGCGGTAGCTTTTACTGCTTATTTTTGTTGTAACTCTTACTATAAGAATTACGATTGCGGCAAGAATTACCATTATTGAAAAAAGCCGCATGGAAAGCGCCAGCATCATTCCGATGGTTCCTATGAGCGACATTACGGAAATCATAAGCTGGGTCACGCTGTGCTGTAAAAGTTCGTTCGTGGCCTCGATATCGTTCGTAAAATAGCTCATAAGGCTTCCGTGGGTGTTGTTATCGAAATAGCTTATGGGGAGTTTTTGCATTTTTGCAAAAAGCTCGGAACGAAGTTCCCTCATAATTACGGTACTGCATTCGAGCATAAGGCGGTTTAAAAGATAGTTCGTCACAGCGGAAAGAACGTAGAGGAACGCAAGACCGATAAGGAGAGCAATATATTTTGCAAAAATTTCCTCCGGGGCAATTCCCGTTTCCTTAAGAATGTTTACAAGGGGCTTCATGCAATAGGAAGCACCAATGGTGGCAACCGCATAGACAAAAATGGAGGTTACCGCCGCGATAAGAATCGGGGTGCAGTGGCGGAAATATTTAAAAAGACGAAAAAGCGTTTCCATCGGCGAGGAAGCGGCTTTATAGTTCCTGAGTTCAACTCTGGGCAAATTGCTCATCCTCCTCTCTCATCTGGCTTTCGTAAACGTCGCGGTAAATTGCGCTTCGCTCCATAAGTTCGGAATGGGTTCCGACGTCGGAAAGCTTTCCTTCGTCAAGAATTGCTATTCTGTCGCAGGTCATAATGGAAGCGATTCGCTGGGCGATTATGATTTTTGTGGTTCCCGGAAGGGAATTATGCAGAGCACGGCGGATATGTTCATCGGTTGTCATATCGCAAGCGCTGGTGGAGTCATCAAGAATCAGGATTTTAGGGCGTTTGATTACGGCTCTTGCGATTCTTAAACGCTGGCGCTGGCCGCCGGAAAGGTTTGCGCCGTCCTGCTCAAGCATTGTTTCGTATCCGTCTTTAAAACGGTCGATAAATTCATCCGCGCAGGCAATGTAGCAGGCTTCCTTCATCTGTTCAAGGCTTGCGTTTTTGTCACCCCAGCGAAGGTTTTCCGCAATGGTTCCGCTGAAAAGAGAACCGTTCTGGAGGACCATGGAAACACTGTTGCGGAGATTTTCGAGCTTATATTCTTTTACGTCGATTCCGCTGACCTTAACGGTTCCCGAAAGGGCATCGTAAAAACGCGGAATAAGGTTAACAAGGGTGGATTTTCCTTCGCCGGTTCCGCCGATTATTCCCATGGTCTCGCCGGAATTTATATGAAGGTTTATATGCGAAAGTTCAAGTTTATCCTCTTCGCCGGTATAGCTGAAGCAAACATCCTCAAAATCAACGCTTCCTTCGGAAACAACCGCTTCGGAAGGGCCGTCAACAATATCCACTTCCTCGTCAAGAACTTCGTTGATTCGGACAAGGGATGCCTGGGCACGGGAAAGGGACATTACAAGCCAGGAAAGCATTGTAAGGGAGCTTACCGCCTGGGTTGTGTAAGAAACCATACTTACAAGTTCGCCGGTGAGAAGGCCTGTGTTTTCGAAGATAATTTCCTTGCCGCCGAGGAAAAGAATAATAATCGTGCATCCCCACATGATAAACATCTGGATAGGGCCGGTCATGGTGAAAAGCCTTGAGGAAGCAAGCTGGGCGTTGCGGAGATCTTCCGCGGTATCGCGGAAGCGTTTTGATTCATAATCGCCCCGGACGTAGGCCTTTACCACCCTGCTGCTCACAAGGTTTTCCTGAACGGCTTTGTTCATTGCGTCCATTTTGCGAAGCATTTTCTTAAAACGCGGCTGGCCGGTTTTTATGAGCACCGCAAGGATTCCCGCAAGAAGCGGAATACAAAACACAAAAACGATTGCAAGATGCGGAGCGATAGTGAACGCCATTACCGTTGCCATGATTATCATTATCGGCGAACGCATAAGGGTTCTGAGCACCTGGAGCATTGTCATTCGCATTGTATTAACGTCGGTGGTTGCTCTTGTAATAAGGCTTGATGTTGAAAAACGGTCGGTGTTTGCGAAGGAAAAGCTCTGGATTTTTTCAAGAAGCGAAGAACGGAGGTTTTTTGCAAAACCCTGGCTCGAAAGTGCGGAAAATTTTGCCGCAAGAAGGCCGCACATCATCGAAACGATTGCGACGGAAACCATTATCAAACCTACCGTAATAACGAATTTATTTCTGTTGGCAACAAGTTCCGAAGAAAAAAGCCAGCTGAGCATGAATTCTTCTTCCCGATAAAGTCCGCCGTCAACAATTACCGACATGAGCATCGGAATAAGAACTTCGAGCATTACTTCCGCACAACCAAAAATCATTGTGAGCACGGTATATTTTTTATAGCCTTCAAAGTTTTTCCCAAGATGGCGGAAAATGCTTTTTTTGTTTTTCTTTTCCGTTTTAAACATCTCCTTTTTTGTTTCATATCCAACAAAAATTATAGCAAAAACCGCTTTTTTTATCAATATAAACCATTTATAAATAACCGGTTTTTTCCGCAATATCTTTTGGTTATTTTTATGGCAGAGGTTTCGTTTTTCAACAAAAAAAGCGGAAGCCGAAGCTTCCGCTTTTTTGTTGAACGCCGCTTTGCGGCTACACCTCATCCGTCACTTTCGGTGACACCTTCCCCTCAAGGGGAAGGCTCATTATTTATTGAGTTCTTCCATTTCTTCGATAAGTTCGCCGAAGAGTTTGAGCGCGGAGTTAACGGGTTCCGGGCTGCACATATCTACGCCGGCAATTTTAAGTAGGGAGATCGGGTCGGTGCTTCCGCCGCTGGAAAGG
>JAFXBK010000092.1 GCA_017521825.1 Oscillospiraceae bacterium | reverse complement strand
TTCTTATCGATGAACTGAAAATGGACGAGCAGGGTGCTCATCGTTACATAGAAAAACAGGCAATGGATCGTTGCGTTTCAAAAAAAGTTATAGCAGAAGAAATTATCAAAACATATTCATAATATTTTTGGGGTAACTATTATTTCACTGTGATTTCATGTATAAAAAAATCCGCTCAACAATTTGCATTGTTAAGCGGTTTTTTCGTGGTGAGCCATCGGGGATTCTCCCCTTGGCACCTTGATTAAAAGTTTTTTGTTTATTCTCCGACTGATTTTGTTGTGAGCATTGTATAAAAAAGTTTCGCCATATTTGCTTTTCCCATTCCGGTTTTTTCTTTTCCCAATTTAAGCACCTTTTTATTATCTTTTGTACAGGGTTTCCATTCCGGAAGATTTCCACCGTTGGGATTCCCGTTTTTTACAAAATTGCAGAGATATTCCGACATCTTTTCCGAAAGAACATAATCTTCTTTCTCCATCGGGCGCCAGCAATTCGGAAGCGTTCCGAACCAATACCAAAGGTCACTGCTGTGCCATGCGCCGTTTTTATCTCCCGGAAGCATTCTTTCGAAAAACCAGACGTAATTTTTAAGATTGTTTTTTATTCCCCATTTTTTCGCCATGGAATAAAGAATCGGCGCCATCATATCGTGACTTGTGGAACCCATCATATAATGAATATCCAAAGGCTCCGGTTTTTCAGTAATAAAAATATTATCCTTCACCGGAGTTGCGGCCATCGTTCCGCCTTTAACTTCTTTTTGAGCTTTCTTCCAGTTTTCAAAAAGTTCTTCCGCAGGAACTTTTCTGAATTCATCAAGATTTTTGCATCCGCAAAGTTTCATCACTTCTGACCAGAAACCAAAATTCTTTTCCGCTTTTCCGGTAAGAATATGACCCGCTCCGCCTCCGCTGGACATTACTGCCCCGTGAAAAAAGCCCTTTGCAAGGGAATTTTGGCAAAGATGCTGAACGCTCATCGCGCCGGCGCTTTGCCCCATAATTGTGACTTGCTCCGGATTTCCTCCGAATGCCGAAATATTATGATTTATCCATTTCAAAGCCGTAAGCTGGTCATAAAGTCCATAGTTTCCGCAATGTCCCGCTTCTTTTTCAAGTTCCGGAAGACACGCAAAACCAAAAGGTCCAAGACGATAGTTTATGGTAACCGCAACAACCCCTTTTTTCGGCCAGATTGGGTCATCAAAAGGTTTTTCATGTCCGCAGCCGCCTTTATATCCGCCGCCATGTATATAAACGAGAACCGGAAGTCTGCTTTTTTCGTCAGCATCATCCGGCGCCCATATATTCAGAAAAAGGCAGTCTTCGCTGTAATTATACGTTTCGCCCTTACGGAATTCGTTATAATAAAAAACCTTTTTAAGGTTTTCCTCTTCGTTATAAAAAGAACGAGGCTGAAAGCAGCAATTTCCATAAGAAGATGCGTCATAAATTCCTTCCCAACCGGTAATTTCTTCCGGATACTTCCATCTTTCTGCCACAGCAAACCTAATTCCTTTAAAGGCAGTTACTCCCGGAATTCTGCAGTTATATCCTTTTATTTTTCCGCATGGTGTTTCAATTATTTTTTCCATTTACGGTACCTCCGGAAACAGATTACTGTTCTGCTTTTTTTGATAATTTAAATTCCGCAAGTTTCGCTCTGGTTTCGGGGTTCATATTCCAAAGGAATCTGAATGCAGCCCAGGAACCGAGAACAAAAATTCCCGGAAGAAGAACGCAAAGAACTTTTATTCCAAAAACCGTTCCGACGCTTTGAACCGCAAGCTCCGAATCATATCCGATCCAGCCGAGCATTATAACCGCGGAAGAATTTCCTATAGTCTGCCCGACTCTTCTTGAAAGGTTAAAAGTTCCGTAAATGGAACCTTCGGTGCGTTTTCCCGTAATCATTTCATTATAGTCAATAGCTTCGCCCACAAGACCCCATTGCATATAAATCGACATACAAGCAAGGCCCATCGCAACGTTGCTGATTATTATATGGATATACGGATTTACAAAAGTTATTGTATGAACCGCGAAAAGGGAAATATACATCACGGAACCCACAAGAAGTCCCCATCGGATAAATTTTTCAAGACCGAATTTTTTTGCGAGCATCGGTCCGAAAACAAGAGTCACAACCATAAACGGAGCGGAAATTATGGAACCGTAAGTAACAAGAGCAAGATCATCATAAACAACAGAGAACATATAGTTTGTAAGCGTGTTTCCGACATATTGCATTGTGCAGATACACAAACCGTGTACGCAAAGGGCAAGGAATGGGCGGTTCACTTTGAAAACATTAAGAATATCCGTAATTTTAATATTTCCGGCTTTTTCTTCGGAAGTTTCCGCAATATTTCGTTCTTCAGTAAGTGCATAATGCGCAAGACACATTCCAAGGCCTATAACCGCGCAAATCGAAGCGCCTATTGCATAACCCGCAGGGTTTGTCTGACCAAAGGCTTTTATTAGCATCGGCATCAGCATAACCGGAATCATATTTCCTACTGCGGAACCAAAACCTCTTGCGGAAGAAAGCGATGCCCTTTCCCGGTCGTCGTTTGCCATTGCTGAAAGCATTGAGCCCATGGGAATATTAAACATGGTATAACAACCCTCGTAAAGGATTTTAAGTCCAAAAAGCACGAAGATAAGAGAAACTCCTTCAAAAAAAGAGGGAACGGACCAAAGTGCAGTAAAACTTACACATACAAGAGGCGCACTTCGAAGAAGCCATGGGCGGAACTTTCCTTTCGGATTATGGTTTTTTGCAAAAGATTTGTCAAGCAGTGCTCCCATAATGGGGTCATTGATAAAGTCCCATATATTCCATACTGCAAGAAGGATTCCAAGAAGAACCGTATCAATTTTAAGCGCATCGGTGCAATACATCGCAAAGGTGCTTCCCATAATTGCAAAGGTCATACAGCCGCCCGCATCTCCAAGGCCATAGCCTATTTTATGCTTCAGAGTAAGACCGCCGGCATTCTTTTCCGAATACTTTTTGAACATTTTGTTTTCCTCCGTTCAATCGTATTTTGATATTCAGGCAAGCGTTTCGTTTCCACTATAATATAGCATTTTTTGTTTGTTTAATCAACGAAACGCGGTTTATGCCGTAAATTCAAAAGGAGCACAGCCGATTGCCGTGCTCCCTTTGAAAATAGAAAAGAGAAAGTTGGGAATATTTTATTTCGGAAGACTGCTTCTGTCGGTATATTTTGTATGGAAAAGTTCGTGGGCAATTCCTTCGCCGGGAGCAACTCCGAGTTCCTTATAAAATTCGGAAATCGCCGGATTTTTATGACTTTGACGAACGGGGCATTGTTTTGCGTCAACAAGATAGGTTGCTTTATTGCGCTCCTCGACCTTTTTCCAGTTGCGGTAAGCGTTTCCTCCGCCGCCCACGCAGCCTCCGGGGCATGCCATTATTTCGATAAAATGATAATCAGCGGTACCCGCTTTTACCATTTCCATAATTTTTCTTGCATTGGCAAGTCCGGAAGTTATGCAGACTTTAACGGGAAGTTTTCCGATATTAACCGTTGCTTCGCGAGTATCCTTGAATCCTCGTACTGCGGTAAAATTGATGTTCTTGAGTTCGTGGCCGGTAAGAATTTCATAAACCGTGCGAAGCGCCGCTTCGGTAACGCCGCCGGTTGCGCCGAAGATAATTCCCGCGCCGGAACCAAGTCCGAAAGGAAGGTCAAATTCGCCTTCCGGAAGTCTTCCGAAATCAATGTTCGCCTCGCGAATCATTCTCGCAAGCTCCTGAACTGTGATAACGCAGTCGATATCCTGATATCCGTCGCGACCGAGTTCCGGTCTGGTTGCTTCATATTTTTTTGCGGTGCAGGGCATAATGGAAAGGCTGTAGATTTCCTGCGGTTTCTTTCCGAGTTTTTCCGCATAGTAAGTTTTGATGATTGCGCCGAACATTCCCTGAGGAGATTTTGCGGTGGAAAGATGATCAAGCTGGTCCGGGTACCATGTTTCGCAGAATTTTACCCATGCGGGACTGCATGAAGTGATAAGCGGAAGGGTTCCGCCATTTTGGATTCTGTTGATAAGCTCGGTGCCCTCTTCCATGATTGTAAGGTCTGCAGTAAAGTCGGTATCAAAAACAGCGTCAACGCCGAGCATACGCAAAGCAGTGATAAGTCTTCCCGTACTGATTGTGCCGACCGGCTCGCCAAGAGCTTCTGCTATGTTTACCCTGACAGCCGGAGCAACCTGAGCAACAACGGTAAGATTCGGGTCAAAAATCGCTTTCCAGGCCTTTGCTGTATCGTCTTTAATGGTAAGAGCGCCGGTTGGGCAGGCCTGAATGCACTGTCCGCAGTTTACACAGGCGGTTTCAGCAAGCGGCCGGTTGAATTCGGTGGTATAAACGGTTTCAAATCCTCGGTTTTCTTTTGTAAGAGCATTTACGGACTGGAAATTGGTGCAAACCCAGGCGCATCTTCCGCATGCAATGCATTTTGAAGGATCGCGTACTACGGAGGGACTTGAAAAATCGCGGAATTCGGAACGGGGACTTTGGATATAACGCGGTTTTCTAGTAAAGTTAAGGTCTGCGGCAATCTGCTGAAGTTCGCAGGTTCCGCTTCTGTGGCAATGGAGGCAGTCCTGAGTATGTCTTGCAAGAATAAGCTCAAGAATATTTGTTCTTGCTCTTCTGACTCTCGGAGTGTTGGTATGTACAACCATTCCGTCTGTACACGGAAATGCACAGGAAGGAACAAGAAGGCGCTGTCCATCAACCTCAACAACGCAGATGCGGCAGTTTGCTTTAACCTCCTGGTCCGGATGATAGCAAAGAGTCGGAATTTTGATTCCTATCTGCTGGGCGGCTTTAAGTATTGTGGTTCCGCTTTCAACTTCGGCAACAATACCGTCGATTGTAACTTTAATCATTTTTCGTCCCTCCTTGCCATTGCTCTTTCAAATACTTCGGGGAAGTTTTTAACTGCGGTGACTATCGGAGTCGGCGAAGTCTGACCCA
This sequence comes from Oscillospiraceae bacterium, assembly GCA_017521825.1. Taxonomy (GTDB): domain Bacteria; phylum Bacillota; class Clostridia; order Oscillospirales; family Ruminococcaceae; genus UMGS1668. Next base: position 1,043 of record JAFXBK010000092.1, on the reverse strand, counting down.
ATCCGCAAAGGGAAGCATCCATCATTGTGGAAGCAAGGTCATTTATTGTATCAATGTCTTTAGGAGTTGCGGTATGATGGCGGAACTTCATAATAAGTTCGAGAAGACGTTTATTGCCTTCCCGGCAGGGAGTGCATTTTCCGCAGGATTCGTCAACAAAAAATCCCGCAAGGCTTGCGCAGACTTCAATAAGATCCTGGTCCTCGTCAATGAACATAAGGTCACCTGCGCCGAAAGTTGCGCCAACCGCCGCGCAGGATTCGATATCCATCGGAGTGTCAAGAAGATCCGGGCTGATAATTGCGCCGGAAGCGCCTCCGGTCTGAATAGCCTGAAGTTTTTTTCCGTTTGGGCAACCGCCGCCCACTTCTTCAAAAAGTTCGCGAATAGTTATGCCTGTCTGGAATTCATAAACACCGGGACGGCAAATATTTCCGCTGAGTGTAAAAAGTTTTGTACCGGAAGTTTTCGGTGCGCCTATTGTCCTGAAGTTTTCAGAACCGAGGGAAAGAACAAGCGGAACGTTCGCAAAAGTTTCAACGTTGTTTACAACGGTCGGCATTCCGAAAAGGCCTTTTTGCGCAGGGAAAGGCGGTTTAAATCTCGGTTCACCGCGCTGGCCTTCGATGGATTGCATAAGCGCCGTTTCTTCGCCGCAGATATATGCGCCGGCTCCCATTCTTATTTCTATATCAAAATCAAAATCACTGCCGAGAATTCCTTTTCCGAGGAAGTTGTGTTCTTCCGCATCGGCAATGGCTTTTTCAACAAGCTCCCTTACATAGGGATATTCTGCGCGGATATAAATATAGCCTTTGCTTGCGCCGACCGCTCTTCCGGCGATAGCCATTCCTTCAAGAACCGCATGGGGATTTCCCATTATAAGAATTCGGTCTTTGTTGGTTCCGGGTTCGCCTTCGTCCGCATTGCAGATTACGTATTTTTGAGGAGCTTCGGTATCTCTTACGAAAGCCCATTTAAGACCTACGGGAAAGCCCGCTCCGCCCCTTCCGCGAAGTCCGGAGTCTTTAAGCATACCTACA
>JAFXBK010000091.1 GCA_017521825.1 Oscillospiraceae bacterium | reverse complement strand
GTAAATATCTCAACAATGCTTCCTCTGTCGGAAAAAGGAGCTTCCCGAAGAATCGACATATCCTTCATAATGCCGTTGTGAACGATATACTCAATTATCTGGTTGAGGAAATATATCTGCCTTTCATCAAGGTTTGCATCGTTGAGATATTCGGAAAAGGCGGCTTTTGCAACGCTCATATCAAGTCCGACTATCTCGCGTACAAATTCTCCAAGCGGTTTTTCGCCGTAATTTGCCTCATATTCCTCATAAGTTCCTATCTCGCTCCAAAGAATTTTTTCAAGCTCCTCAAGATCAACGGAAGTAAGCGGCTGGTTGGATTTAAGTTTTGCGATAACTACATTATCCTGATTTTCACGAACAAAATATTCCGCTTTTGCTTTGTAATTCGCAAGATCATCGTTATCAAGTTCGGATTCATGCCAGACCGTTTCAAGAACGTCGTCCTTGAAATTTGTTCTGTATGTATCTCCGTCAATAACGATATATTTCATAAGTCCGCGAAGATTTTCGCGGATATTTTCAAATTCGTTTATTCCGGCGTCCTCAACATAAGAGGTGTTCAGAATCTTATTGATGAGATCATATTGTCCCATAATTTCCGGAACATTGGCAATTTTGGAGATTGCATCCACCTTTTTCATAAGGTCGCTTCTTGCCCGGTTATATTTCTTTCCGATAATATACGCAAGTTCAATTCCGTACATAAGATGGTCAAAACGCAAAGCTTTTGCATTATCTTTATCCGGAATAATAAGCGGAGCAAGTTCCATTCCTATATTCACGGTGTCCTCGTATGAAAGCGTTTCATAATTATCGGGATTGGAAAACAGTTCCACATATTTAAGATGCTGACGAACGGAAAAACTTTCTCTGTTCAGCTCCTGCACCTTTTTAACCATATAATCAACAAGAGATTTTCTGAACTCAATAAGCTCCGGTGTCTGGTATTCAATATCCTGAAGTTTAAAAGCAATCTGCGATTTAAGATGGAATATCGCACCCTGCAAAGCAATCATGTTTGCTGTGGGCTTACCCGGATTCATACGGAAGAAATCAAAGTTTCCGCAAAAATCAAAGATATAGAATTTATCCTTATCTTTTCCGTCAAGAAGATTTGGGCAAAGCCTTGTTCCGCGTCCAATCATCTGCCAGAATTTTGCTTTACTGAAAACCTTTTTAAAGAACACAAGATTAAGAATTTCCGGAACATCTATACCGGTATCAAGCATATCGACAGAAATCGCAATCTGCGGAAGCTTTTCCGGTTCGGAAAATTCATCAATGGCGCTCTGGGCATAGGTCATATAGTTATCAATAACCTTTGCATAACCGGGAAGATGGGGATATTCTTTCCCGAAAACTTCAAGGATTTTATCCGCATGTTCGTGGCTTTTTGCAAAGATTATCGTTTTTCCGATTTTCTGTCCGTAATCCACCCGAAGTCCTTCATTCATAAGGATATGGAGAACCTGTTTTATTGTGTCCTCGTTGAAAACCCAGCTGTTGAGGGCGGATGAGCTGATTTTTTCCGGAACCTCGCCGTTTTCGTCAGTAAAAGTTGCCTCATACTCTGCTTTTTCTTCTTCGGAAAGATCCTCATAAGTAATTCCTTTTTCAAGGAATTTCAGCTTTGTTTCAACGGTCATATAGTCCACAAGATAACCGTCTTTTACCGCCTGGGCAAGCTCATAGCCGTAGGTCGGCTGACCGTCCGGAAGTTCAAAAATCTCATAGGTGTTCTTTTCAACTTCGTCCTTCGGTGTTGCGGTAAGACCGACCAGCGGCGCGTCGAAATAATTGAAAATATCCCGGTATTTGTTATAAATGGAGCGGTGCGCTTCGTCGCAGATAATAAGGTCAAAATGCCCGACGGTAAAAAGCTTGTTATCCTCGTCGTCCTTGACGTTATCAATGCAGTTCATCATGGTCTGATAGGTGGAAAAAACGCAGTGCGCGTCACAGTTATCCCGCTCTTCGCAAAGGTTGGTGACGGAAAGAGTGGGCATAAGATTAACAAAACTGCGCTTCGCCTGGGTAACAAGAGAGTTTCTGTCCGCAAGGAAAAGAATGTTTTTGACCCAGCTGTGCTGAAGCAGAACGTCGCAGAGCGCCATAACGGTTCTGGTTTTTCCGGAACCGGTTGCCATAACGAGCAAAGCCTTGCGGCGGTTTTCCTCATCAAAAGCGCGGCAGACCGCTTTTATTGCGCCTTCCTGATAATATCTTCCGGCAATGTTTTTATCCACGCTTACATATTTAAGGCTTGTCCTTCCGGTGCGAAGGTTGAAAAGTTTTTCAAGGTCGCGCCTTGAATAAACGGAAGCGACCCTGCGCTCCGGATAAAATTTATCGTCCCAGATCCGGGTATCGAAACCGTTGGAAAGGAAGATGACCGGTCTGCGGCCGTATTCTTTTTCAAGAAGGTCCGCATAGAGCTTTGCCTGCTGGCGGCCTTTGGAAACGTCAACGCAGGTGCGCTTTGCTTCCAGCACAGCAAGAGGCTTGTTATCCCTGCCGAAAAGGACATAATCCGCATAGCCGACCTCGGATTTGTTGGGCATACCTTTAAGCTCAACTTCGTTTATCCAGTCAACGCCCTCAACCCAACCCGCATCGCGAAGCATATAGTCGATATAGATTTTGCGGGTCTGGTATTCGGAAATATCGAGCGGCTTCGGAACATAGTTCGCCTGCTGTTCGGTGCGGCGCTTGGTGAGTTCTTCCTTAAGGTGCTCATTTTCCGCAAGAAGTTTTTTAAGCTCGATTTCCGTGCTCGAATCCGCAGAAACCGCATGCTCAAAGGGTTTTATGTCACGGTTAAAGGTTTGGGGTTCATAAGTATCGCCATAGCAGCAGGCAACAAAATCGAGGAAAACAAAAAGGTTTTCAAGGCAGAGCACCGCTTCTTCGAAGGAGATTTTTCTTCCGCCGTGGGCGGCGGAATTTCCGATTTTGCGGATGATATCGAGCCTTTTCCAAAGGTCATCGCCGACTATATCGTGGAAATCGCTTTCGTTTATAAGGCTGCGGAGGTTTTCATCAAAGGGAGCAGAAAGGTCGGAATCTACGGAATACATCCATTTTACGGCGATTTCCATTGCCCTGCGGCAATTTATGACCGCGGCTTCCGGATCGATATGTAAGATTTTTTCCGCCGTGACCGCCGCAGAAGCAAACTTTGCGAACTTCTTTTCGGACAAAAGAAAATCGAAGTTGGTCATTGTATCACCTCTATATCTTTCGAAAATATAGCGAACGGTTTTTCTTCATGATTTATAGTATTCTTATTAATATTTAATATATTATGAACCAAAACTTTTACACTGTTTTTGTTTTGATTAAAAATCTTTTCTGCCCATTTAACTGCATATTCTTTATTGCCTGTATGTTCCAAGATACTGTATAATTCCTTACCTGCGCGGGTAAGTAAGTGAACCCCTATGCTAATTTCTTTTTCTTCTTGAGTGTATCCCCAAAAATGAACAATCACTTTGTCTGAATACATAAAACTATTTTCCGACTTTGATACTTTAGGGTTGTTAGATAATGACGTATTTACCAATCCGCACTCCCCTAAAATCATGAGATCTGCAAAAAAAATATCAAACTGATTTAGTAAATCATCATCTGATGAAATGAAACATTCTCCACCGTAACTCATTATAAAAGGGAAAACTTTTTGAAACACTTCCGCTTCTTTTTGTGAAATATTTTTAAGTGTCTCTAATGTTCTCATTGAAAAACTACCTGGTTTTTTTACTTCGCCGGCAAGTATTTTAGACCAAATTTCCTGCATTTTTTCATTACTTACATCTTCTACGCAATTGAAAAAACGCATAGTCCAATCTTGTTCTACAGGATTGTTCTCTACATCTTCTTCACCTTCAAGCAACTGGTATGCCCTTCCAGATACTTTCTCAATGTTAGCTTGTTTTGTCATTTCTTGATAAGCCAGTCTGCTTTGTGTTCTTTCTACAAACTCTCTAAAATCTTGGGTATCCATTGTTATCGCGCCATTGCTATAACCTATAGGTATATCACTATTATCTCGAAGTGCTTGTCCAATTTTTTCAATTTCATAAACTTTTGCATCTGCAGTTCTTTTCATATTGATGGGATTATATAGTGTACCCACACCACTTTGAATCATATCCAAAAGTTTTATTGTAGGTTGTACCATAACTTTTGCTGCGTCTAATAATTCACCCATCTTTTTCCCCTCATTCCGTGATTGTTTTTTACGTAATCATTGAACATTTTTATCCGCATCATTTCTTGAAACAGCCTTTCCCTTTCACATGGAAGCAACTGTTCAATGTCATTCATTGCTTCAAGCAATTTGTTTCTTGCTTCGATATATTTTTTATTTCGGTCATCTTCATAAAGTTGATTCATAATTTCACTTCTTTCTTATTTATTGATTACATTCTAACAAAACTTTTTTATTCAAAACAGCAACAAAACGGCTTATTTTCGGCTGTTTTTTGCTTCAATTACATTTTAAACCATGATAATAATTAAAACAATGAAATAAAGATGCAATTTTAGTGCACTTTTAGTGAACTCTTTATGCAATCACCCAAAATATTTTTGCATTAAAGATTTTTTTAAGGTTTCAAGTTCATCAAGGCTTTTTTGAATTTCGGCTTTTGTTTTTTCGGTCTGTTCGACGAAAACAGCGAATCGTTTTTGCAATTCTGTTGGTGGTACTGGAATAGTTAACTGCTCCAATAGTCTAACCCTAATTCCTGTAACCGTACTACCTGATGATTTCTCTATATACTTTGCTTTGAAGTCATCAGAAGATAAAGCATATTCCAGATATATAGGTTCAAGTTTCTCCGTTTGCATGGTAACGATTCTTTGCCCTATATAAAATTCCGTGTCAAAATGTGGGATTCTACACACATTTCCCAAAGGTGCTTCTGTTGTAAATACAACATCTCCTTCTTTAGGAAAGCCTCTTACCATAACCTTATCATAAGTTTCTTTTGTTATATATTCATGTGGTTCAAGATTCATTTGATGCATTCTGACATTTTTCGCAGTTATGAAAGGTAATCCACATTCAACTTTTTCCGGTGTCTTTCCGCGATAGTCTATGATATTACATAAGTTTAACAAAGTATTTTCTGGATACTTTTGGGTCCCAAACATCTCCACAAATCTTGCTTTAACAAGCTCGTCCAGTTTTGAAAGCTGTTCTTTGCGGCAGGATATAAGCTCATCAACTTTCGATAAGTTTAATGCGATCTTTTTTTGTTCTTCCATTGAAATATTAGGGACAACAAAATCCGATATGTCTTTAAGAGAAATGTTAAGCTGTGCCACGCCTTGTTTTTTCTTTTCAAATTGTTTTATCAAATTTGGTGATTGCAAAACATATAACAAATATGAATAATCAAAAAGTCCTTCCGGCATTCTGATAATAGCAAGTGCTTGATTTGTATTAGCCGGCAAAATTTCTTTTGTCACAATTGCTGTTCTTCCAATTGCTCCGGCTATTGAAAACAAAATGTCATTTTCTTTAAGTTGAGACCTTTTTAAGGCATTATTACATTCGGAATCAATGTGCCCGAATTTGCTTGGAATAAAACTGCCGTTATCTGCAATGCTTTCTATTTTTATAAAATTTATTCCTTCTGGAACAAAATCTAATCCAAGAGAGGTTGGCGTTGTTCCTTTTGTTATAACAGTTGCTATATCTCCCAACCTCATTTTTTTACTCTCCTAACTTTTATCGGCTTTACTATACTTTTTTCTTTTTTTAACGGAATTATTTTTATTGGTCGATATTCCTTTCCTATTTTCTTTCTTGCATAATCATCAATAAAATATGAAATAAATGCACCATTATCAAATTCCATAACAATCTCCTTTTCGGAGGATGCTGCGGCAATGGATTCTTTAAATGCTATAGAAAGATATTCTTGGATAGTTTTCTCGTTGATATCTTTAGGCAAAAGTATTTTTATGTTATCGACTCCAATACCAACATTTATTTCTTTGTCATATATTTTTTTAGTTGTAACCATTTTCAGCGGTTTGCCTGTAAACTTTGCTTTAATTTTTTTAAATATTGAATAAATTATTTTAGAAAAATCAAATATATTTTTTATAGTTTGAACTTCTTCGGAATTTACAAATATAAAAATCTCAGATATTAATTCGTCAAGCGCAGCATTCATTGGACCGTGCTTTTCTATATAAATATTGGTATTTATGTTATTTTCTTTACAAAAATCGTTGATTTCATTAATTTTATCTTTATCAGCTAAAATATCCCAATATACAATATTAATATTATTCATTTCAAATTTCCCTCCAGTTCCCCAAGACCTTTGTCGATTCTCTGCTGAAGCTCTTTAAGCTCTGCAAGAATCTCTGCCGTGGGCGGATATTCCACCGGAACATATTCGGTCTTTTTGTATTTGTTTATGGAAAGGTCATAGGCGTTTGCGGCAATTTCCTCCTTCGGAACAAAGAAGGATTTTTCCGTTCTCTTGCGGTCGGCTTCGCCGTTTTCATCAAAACGTTTGTGGAATCTTTCGATAATATCGGGAATATCGTTTTCGGGAACAGGGGTGCGCTTATCGTCAAGGGAAAGTCCGTCCGCGGTCATATCATAGAACCAGACTTTATCTGTGCCGCCGTGTCCTGTTTTTGTGAAAACAAGAACCGCTGTGGAAACTCCCGCATAGGGTTTGAAAACGCCGGAAGGCATGGAAATTACAGCTTCAAGGCGGTTGCGCTCGATAATTTCCTCGCGGATCGCTTTATGCGCGGTTGAAGAACCGAAAAGAACGCCGTCCGGAACAATGCAGGCGCATCTTCCGCCAACTATAAGCATACGCAGGAAAAGGGCGAGGAAAAGGAGCTCCGTTTTCTTGGTTTTGCAAACTTTAAGAAGGTCGCCGGAAACAATTTCATAATCAAGACTGCCTTTGAAAGGCGGGTTCGCAAGGATAAGGGAATATTCGCCCTTATCGCTGTTCTGGTCGGAAAGGCTGTCGCGGTAATCTATGATCGGGTTTTCGATTCCGTGTTTCATCATATTCATTGCGCCGATTCGGAGCATGGTTCTATCCATATCGTAACCATAAAACATGTGGTTCATATAGTGGTCGCGGTTCATGTGGTTAAAGAAAACTTCCTGCTTGCGGTTTTCCTTAAGCCATTCTCCCGCCGCAACAAGAAAACCGGCAGTTCCGCAGGCAGGGTCGCAGATTACGTCCGTGGCGGTGGGCTGCATAAGTTCAACCATCATTTTGATAATGTGGCGGGGAGTGCGGAACTGGCCGTTAAGGCCGGAACTTGCGATTTTTGAAAGGAGATATTCGTAAACGTCGCCGGAAATATCCGCATCGGTTTTCTGCTGTTTTTCCATAAGGTCGAAAATTCCGTCAAGGGCATCAACAACTTTTGAAAGAAGAAGCGGGGTCGGAATTTTGAAAATTGCGTCGTCCATATAGCGGGAATAGGCGCTGTTTTTATCGCTGTGGAGGTTTTTCATAAAGGGAAAAACCATTTCCTGCATTATGGAATACATTCTTCTTGCGTCGATATCGTGGAAAACGGACCATTTAAGCTGTTTGCCTTCGATTTCTCTGCCGGCAATTTCAATTTTCTCCGGGAAGATGCTTTCATAAGGAAGGCCGAGCATCAGGCTTTC
>JAFXBK010000090.1 GCA_017521825.1 Oscillospiraceae bacterium | reverse complement strand
TTTCGCAAAGGCCTTTTTCAAGATAGCAAAGTTTTCTTCCGTGGCGTTCCGGTTCTGTTTGCAAAACGCGTTTTACGTCCTCGAATTCAATTTCGCTTGTCCAAAAATATTCAACGCAGCCGAGCCCAACGGTGAAATTCGGAATTTTTCCTTTAATTTCAAAATTTCCGCCTGCAAAAGTTCCGATAAGTTCTTCGTCGGTTCGCTTTTCGGTTTCTCTGCATATTGCAAAAAGTTTGGCACGGAATTCTTTATCCCGTTCATCCGGTTCGGGCACTTTTTCTTTTCTGCCTTTTCCGTAAACGAGAAAAAGTGCCTCGTTTTCCCTTATGCTTATTAGTTCGATAAAAGTATCCTGCAGACATAATTGCCCGCATATTGCTTCGCTTCCTCTTTCTGTCGCTTCAACCCAATATTTGAAATCCCAGACTTCCTGCCTTACATGCTCGCCGTTTGGAAGGAAATAGTCGTTAAGAACATAGTCAAAATATTCTTCAAGATCTTTCCAATCATCATTGTTTTTATGACTATATTTCTCTGCAAACATATCTATGTATTCTATATAACTATTGCTTTTATTTTCTTCCAAAACGATTCATCTCCCTTTTAAAACAAAACACATCATATTATTTTGTTCTGTCTGTATTTGTGTTTTTATCCCATCCACTCTTGAGTTTTTTATCGTTATAAGCATCCAGCGATATATCGAAAAGCCTTGGAGTACTGCTGACCAGGCCACCGGTGCCTCCAATTAAAAAATCTCTGACCGCTTCTGAAAGATTAAGAACCGCTTCTTCGCCTTCCATCATTTTTTGTAATATTTTCTGTGGATTTCCCAAATTGCGTCTTCCCGGGAAAGGCCTTTTATGTCCATTTTCTCCGCGACCTGCTCTTCAAAATCAAGAAGTCCCTGTTCTTCATAAAACCTTTCCACAAGCTTCGGGTCATCAAGAAGTGCCGCGCCGCCGCTGAAAATTCGGTTTCGCATTTCAACAAGTTCCTTGGCCGCTCTTTCGCAGCCAACTGTTTTAAGAAAAATGCTCATGCGCGTTTCGGTAAGGCTGTCGCCAAGCATGTTTCGGTTGTCCCTTCTGAAGTTAAAACCTTTTCTGTGTATCAATTCGGAAATTTCGTGCAAAAGGCTGTTTGCGCTTTCGGTTTCAACTTTTTCATCAAAGTTTCTTATGTGTTTTTTAAGAAAGTCTCTTTGTGAAAGTTTAAGAACAGCCTTTTGGCTTTGGCTCGGCAAAAATTCGTAAATTCCTTCAAGAATCCCCGTTTTGGAATCCATCCAGATTTCGCAAAGGCCTTTTTCAAGATAGCAAAGTTTTCTTCCGTGGCGTTCCGGTTCTGTTTGCAAAACGCGTTTTACGTCCTCGAATTCAATTTCGCTTGTCCAAAAATATTCAACGCAGCCTAGGCCAACGGTGAAATTCGGAATTTTTCCTTTAATCTCAAAGTTTCCGCCGGCAAAAGTTCCGATAAGTTCTTCGTCAATTCGCTTTTCGGTTTCTCTGCATATTGCAAAAAGTTTGGCGCGGAATTCTTTATCAAGTTCATCCGGTTCGGGCACTTTTTCTTTTCTGCCTTTTCCGTAAACAAGAAAAAGTGCCTCATATTCCCTTGTGTTTCTATTGTTTGTAAATCGATTCTGCAAAAACAACTGGCCACAATCCAGTTCATATCGTTTTTCTGCTCCTTCAACCCAATACTTAAAATCCCAGACTTCCTGCCTTAAATGCTCGCCGTTTGGAAGAAAACAATCATTTAAAATATAATCAAAATATTTTTCAAGCTCTTTCCATTTTGGAAAATTTCTGTAATTAAATACCTCTTCATTTTCATCAAGATACTCAAAATACAAATTGGCCTTCATTTTTTCAAACAACACCACACTTATAATTTTTATATTTGCTATTTTAACTGCTTCTTTTTTCTTTTCCAAGATTTCCCAAAAGAATTTGTATTGCGTCGTTATTTTCGTTTCGTACAATTTTATCTCCATAAGCATCCATGGAAATATCGAAAAGCCTTGGAGTACTGCTGACCAGGCCACCGGTGCCTCCAATTAAAAAATCTCTGCCCGCTTCCGAAAGATTAAGAACCGCTTCTTCGCCTTCCCCTACTTTCAGCAAAGGTTTGTACGGATCGAACACCCATTTTTCAACAACTTCCGGAGCCGCATTTTTAACGGCTTCCTCGATGCCTTCCAACGCGCCCGCTTTTGCGTAATTCAAAAATCCTTTATAATTGTACTTCAACTTTTAATAATCGTCAATTGTTTCCATTCTGTTTCACCGTAGGCCGCGGATTTCTCCGCGGCCTACTTTTTTGAGGTGCAAAAGTGCCGTTTTCATAACGCAACACGTTTCGTGTTGCAAATTAACAAAAGACAGCAACACGCGTCTTTAATAATCAATTATCCTTTTAAGATATAATTTATTTATATTTATTCTGAATATATATTTCATCATACAATCTGTTCAACTTTCTGCCGAGTAAATTATCTCTGCCCCTTCTTCTGTTATATCCCCAAATCATCATAAAATCAGCTAAATCTGCCAGAAGACTCTGCAAATCATCTTTTTCAATATATTCATCGGTCTTTTTTATAAAAAGTTTTAGAATTTTTCTTTGATTTTCATATATTATCATTATTGTCACCTCATTTCGTTACCATGATTTTACCCTTTCAAGGTTGCCGTCAGTTGCATTTACATACACTCTGCAAACTCCGTCCAGGCTGTAACACCAATCGTCTCCGATTTTTACGGGATTTGTTTTAAGGGCTTTATGAATATCAGATATCTCAACTCCGCTTTTGCCGGTATATATGGAACCGATTACCTGGTTAGTAAAATGTGCGGATTTTCCGCTTATTTTTACTCCTCCGTTCGCAACGGTTCCAAAACATAATATCAACTATTTTTGTTCTGTAAATAAATTTCAATGTACAAACGGTGCAACTTTCTTCCAAGTAAATTATGTCTGCCTTTTCTTCTGTCATATCCCCAAATCATAATGAAATCAGATAAATCTGCCAGAAGACTCTGCAAATCATCTTTTTCAATATATTCATCGGTCTTTTTTATAAAGAATTTAAGGATTTTTCTTTGCTTTTCATATATTATCATTATTGTCACCTCATTTTTACCAAGGGTTTACTTCTTCAAGGTTGCCGTCAGTTGCATTTACATACACTCTGCAAACTCCGTCCAGGCTGTAACACCAATCGTCTCCGATTTTTACGGGATTTGTTTTAAGGGCTTTATGAATATCAGATATTTCAACTCCGCTTTTCTTTGCATCAACAGAACCTATTACGTCATTTACAAAACCGGAAGATTTGCCTTTTATTCTGATTCCTCCGTTCGCAACAATTCCAACAAGCGAATCCTCAATTTCTTCGTCGATTATTTTATAAAGTTCAAAATCCGCAAATGCTGAAAGATCTCCTTTTATTACCGAATCCGCATAATCTTCATATTGCTCCCATTCACCGCTATTGTATCTCAAGTTCAAATAATCGTCAATTGTTTCCGGGGCATATCCCGGAAAGTTTTCCTTTTTCGTGGCCGCGAATTTCTCCGCGGCCGCTTTCTTTTTTCAAGGTGCAAAAGTGTCGTTTTTAGCTCATAACACGCTTTGTGTTATATCACTTTAATGTGAAACCCTATAAGTTTTAACCCACCTCACCAATCCACATCCTCTAAGTCATTAGATATTTCGTTTAAGGATTTACCACAAACAAATTTTAGATTCATAACATCATCAATATCAGACAATATTATATCAACATCACCGTAATAGCACGAATACGAATATCCCGTTTTCTCATTGTAACAAGGCTCTACGTTTCCCCACTCTCCAGCATATTTAAAATAAATTGTTGTAAAGCAGTCTTCTATTAGTTTCTTTAATTTAGATACTTCCATATTAAATCTCCGTTTTCAAGAATTTCTTCTACAAGTAACTTTCTTGGGTCTCCGTGTACGGGTATTCTTTCTTCATTAGGAATATAATTGTGTGCATGTATACCACCTATATCTAAATTGTTAGCCTCATGATTTTCATTGTTGTCAGCTACTTGCTTATATTGATTACCATAATTATCATAATAGTTGCGAACTATTCCACCTTTTCTATTCTCCTTTTGTGTTATGCTGTTAGGTGAACCAAATACTGTACTATGATTCACTTGAAAAACCGGTTTGCCGAAATTGTTTCTTGTTACATTTTCAACCCCTTTTGTTTTATTTGCATTATCTAAATACCATTTTAGTGAATCGAGCTCCTGTTTTGCTTTTCTACGGTTTCCAAGGTAAATTTTCAAATTTTTAATATCTTTGGCGCGGACATTTGCATCACCATTTCTGTTTAATATTTTATTCATTTCATCAACAATGTCAATATCACGTCCATTAACTACTGAAGAAGTTGACAACAAACCTCCAACCATCATATCCGTACTTGCATAATCCAAAGCTTCTTCAATATTCCAATCAACATTTAATTTTCCTTTATACATTGCATCGGCAAAAGTATTAATAAAACTATCAACGGTATATTCCGCAAAACCTTCACCGCCTTCCTGTGCAGCAGTTTTTAATATTGTGCCTGTTGCCGAGACAACATCTGAAAATTTTATTTTCGGTGCAGCCGAATTATCTGCTCCTAAGCCTCCGAGCCTTTCTATTAAATATGATGCTATTCCTTTTAATCCTCCTCTTGTCAATGCTTCTGATTTATCTGCTCCGTTCTCTCTTTGATAGCGATATTCATCAACACCTCCGCCTATGCTTTGGCTCAAAGCTAAATGAGAAGGGCCAAAAAATGTTCCGTAACTAAGCAATGTTGAGCCGGCATCCGCAACATCTATTAATTTGTCACCGATAACGCCTGTATCTTCTCTTGCTAAATTAAAATCTTCCGTTGCTTTGTTTCCTATAGTTCCAGCCATGTTTGTCTCTAAAACTTTTTCTGCATTATCGTCCAACCACCGCATTCCTTTTCCTGGAGCATCGTCCATAATATTATCCTGCAAAAAATACGCAAAATCTTCTATCGCTTCCCCTGGCGCAGAACGGAATCTGTTAACTATCCCTTTAACAATATTTTCAAAAGCATTTCCCTCATCGTTCATCAGCCATTCTTCGGCGGATTTATATGCGTTATACATATTGTTCGACCTTGTTTATGCTTGCCCTTACCGTTGGTGAATTAAGATATCTGGTTTCTTCCTCAAATTCCTTGTACCATTCTTCGTCCTTATCGTCTTTTTCCCTGTCCTCTTCGCTGAAAAAAACAAACTCTTCATCCTCTTTGTTCGGGTCATATCCCGGAAGGTCCTTTTCTTTTATGGCCGCGGATTTCTCCGCGGCCAACTTTTTCAAGGTGCAAAAGTGCCGTTTTTAGTATATAACACGTTTTGTGTTATACTATTGCAAAAACTCCTCTCTTTAAATACCTCTTATGCTTACTTCAATACAACCTTCAGTAACACATTTCACTTCACAAGACGAACCTCTTTGAGTAAATTCAAGTTCTTTGCCGCACCTTGGGCACAAAACTTTTTTGGTGGGGTTATTAAACTTTTCATCTACACTTTTTCTTTCTTCTTTTGTACATTTACTTGCCATACAATATTTCCCTCGCTTTATCGTTATAATCCAAATAAATTCCCGCTTCTTTTGCTCTATCATATGCATCCAATATAAGCATTGCTCTTTCCTCATCACTTAAGTTTGGTGCATTTATAGCTGCATCGTAGCTTGCTCTAAATTCATCCTGCCAATCACCGGATTTAAATGCTGAAGGATGATTTTTATAATGTCCATAATACTCATGCGCTAAAGCTATTTATGAATTTTGATAATATATTTCATCATAAAGCTTTTGCAATTCAAGTCCAAAAGGAGTTAACCATTCTTGATCGTCCGTCATTCCCTTAACAATTATTAAAGTATCTATTTTGTCTAAAATACCATTCACATCATCTTTCTTAATAAATACGTCTAAATTTTCCACATATTTCCCCAAAAAATTTTTTTGTTCTTCTGATATTTTCATTTTTTCACCTCTTTTTTGGATGATAATGGATTAACTTGTATCAATTTGCCTGTGTATGGGTTTACCGTTACTTTGCAAACACCATTTAAAACATACACAAAACTATCTTTTTCTTTATCGTATTTAGGTTGAGTTTTTAATGTTTTTAAAATATCCTTAACTTCCACTCCACTTCTATTTTCTGACTCTGAACCAATAACCCTATTTGTGAAATGATGCGATCTCATGGTTATTTTAACCCCACCACCCACAGTTTGACCCACAATCAAACTATCCGTTTCTTTGCACACTTGTTTATAAAGGTTAAAGTCAGCAAATGGCGTCAATTCTCCTCTCTGAATAGAGTCTGCATAAATATTATAATCATACCAATTGCCACTATTATACTTCAACTCTCTAAAATCCGCAAATGTTTTAGGCGCATTATTGCCCAATTTTTTTTTGAAACTCTCGTATTCTGCAAAATCCGCAGCATTTTTTGAAAGAATACTTTTAACACTAAGCGGTCCACTTAAAATTCCGCCAATCGCAGCCGAAGTCAACCAATTTTCCAAAGATTTCGGAACATTCAAAACTGCATTGTTGTCTTTATCAAAAGAAACCCAATCTTTTCCATGATCAAAAATAATCTTTTGAGTAAGTTCCGAAGTCATATCCTGTAGAACACTTTCGTTTCCTTCATCAATTGCAACTTTTACCCAGTTTTTAAGTATTTTGTTTCTCATTCCGGGGTTTTGCATTATCTTCGGAAGCCTTTCAATTCCTCCTCCAACTTCAATCCCCGCATCAAAAAGCGAAGCCATTGTCGCAACAATTGTTGCTTCGTTTTCCGTCGCTCCGTTCATCAATGCGTTTTGATATTCCGGATAAAGACTTGTTTCAAAGCTATACCAAAATGCCGGATTGCTTAAAATACTGCTTATGGCAGAACCTCCTTGCGCCGCCAAAGATGTTCCTGCGCTCAGGTATGCTATTATAGCTGTTGGAATCGCCGAAACCAGACTTGAACTGAATCTTGCCGCATATTCCATCGGTTTTCCTAATCCCGTTTCGTCAGCTTCTTTCATCATAGTATTATATTTTTTCTTACTTAAATTTTGATAATAGTTATTGACTACTGAAATAGGATTATTTTTCCAACCCAAAGTTTGCAAAGGTTTGCCTAACAATATATCAAGTCCACCAGTTATTGCCGCACTTGTGGTCGCGCCCCCACTATTAAAGGTTGCTGTTAACACATTACTTTTGTCTTTTGTTTCAGCTTCTTTTTTTATCTCATCAAGCTTTTCCTGTGAAACCCCCAATCTAAATGCCATGGAATCTGAAAAAATTTGTTTCTGGTCGTAATAATCCATGAACTCATATTTCTTTTCCCACGGTCTGTAACCCGGCAAATCGTTTTCTTTGCTCTTTCTTATCTCTTCTTTCTTTTGGTTCTCACGTTCAAGAATTTTTCCATAATCCTTTGCGCCCAAAAGATCGTTCTCCTTGTTTTTCTTCGCCTGTTCCGCTTTAAAATTTTTTATAAATTCCATCTCCCAAAGCGGACTTTTTTCCTCTTCCTCCCTGTCTTCATCTCTGAAAAATATCGGTTCGGTTGTTACCGCTTTTACCGGATCATATTTATATTCAAGAATTTCTCCTAAATCCAGTTCATCAATTTCTTTTTCCTTGGCCGCGGATTTCTCCGCGGCCTCTTTCTTTCTCTTTTCTCCAAGGTCTTTAAGTCTTTCATCTTCCTCATTAAGAAAAGCAATTTCCGCTTCCCGCCTTGCGGCAACTCTTGGGTTTATCGCCATTTTATCCCTCCTTTATCCATAAACGTCCTCAATTTCTTCCGCAAAAACCGGAACAGCTTCCAAAATGGCGTTGACATAAAGCTGGTAAAATTCGTGGCTCCCGGAAATATCGTCGTTTTCCCTGAAAACAAAGCGCGCCAGACCATAGGGAAAAACCTTCCTTACAAATTCATCGTCAAAAGGAATTTCGTCTTCCAAAAATTCCACCTGCGGAACTTTTTCGATTTCCGGAAGGTTTCTTCCTTTTCTTAAAATGTTTTCGTGGCGGAGGGTTTCCGCAAGAAGAATGTTGCACCATGTTACCGCAAACTTTTGCATATCGATGTTTTCCTCCGGTTTTTCCGGAATAAGGCTTACCGCATGCTCGTAACATTCTTTAACTGTCATAGCTGAGCACCTCCTTCCGGTTTGGTGCTCATTCCCGGCTGCCCGGTGCTCAAAGGCGCTTCCCGCTCTCTTTTCCTGCGAAGTTCCTCCATAATCTCGTCTTTTTCGGCAACGCAGCCTTCGGGGATATGCTCAAGATAGATAAGCGCGTCGTCGATAATTCCGTTCTGGAAGAACGCATCCAGGGTCTGCACCTGCATAAGCTGGCTCCAATAGCTTGCGGTTCCGATGTTGACTTTTATATCGAAGGAATCGTAATCGATTTTGGAAAAATCGAAATCCATAACGTATTTTTCCTTGCTTCCGTCCGGAAGTTCAACTTCCCTGCTGATTTCTCGCAAGCCGTACATTTCCCTAATGATATCGATAAAGATATGGACAAGGTCCTCCCAAAGCTGGTGGTTCGCAAGCTTCTGGAAGATAAGGGGTGCGGCGGTCTGTTCCGCCGCGGCAATAATTGCGGAGGTGTTTTCCGGTTTAACGTCGCCGAGAGCCGCCTCGTTTACGCCAAGGCTTTCGCGGGTGTAGCGTATGGTTCGGTCAACAAGCTCCAGAACCTGGGCGCTCATATTACCCGCCGGCGAATCAAAATAGATTGCGCTTTTAGGGTCGCCGGCAACGCCGATTGCCTGGCCGACCTTGTTGGTAAGGTTACCGCGGATTTTGGTGGCGTCATAAAAGCGCTGTGGCCAGGCCATTTTGGAGCTATAGACCATAGCCAGCGCCCACATTTTGTTGACGTAAATCTGGTTCTGGATATAGGGTGTCATAACCGCCGCGCCGTGATAGCTGTCCCTTCGTTTTTCCCAGGGCATCCAGGCGATATGGTAAAGTTTTGCTTTTGTTTTAACCGGTTTTCGGATAAAAACATCGTTTGTGCTTTCGGAAAACCAAACCACCCCGTCCTCCTTCCAAAAGCGGAGAAGAACCGTTGTAAGGCTTCTTCCGTAGTCGCTTCTTTCGCCGGAATAATCGGCTCTGTTATCCGGGCGGATGCTTTCGATTTCCTCTTCCGAAAGTCCGTTTTCCCTTGCAAGGTCCTTTGCATCGTCGAGCATCATTCTTTTTACGATAATTACGCTTCGCTGCTTCTGAACGTCGTGCTCAAAAGGATTTCTGAAAATCACCTTTTCGTTATCGATGTTTTCAAGCTCAATTTCGCCGTTTTTGCCTTTTTCCGGGTCGAACCATGCGTAAAGAACCCCGTCGCCGGTTATTGCCGCATCCTTTATAACGTCCATGTTTTTGGATTTTGCCTTGGTGATTTCGACCGCCCTTGCGATTTCCCTGTTAAGGATATCGCAGATTTCGGTTTTTTCTTCGCTTTTTCCGAAGGGTTCAAGGTTAATTCCAACGTCACTGCTTATAACCTGGCTTCCAAGATATGTAACCGCCCTTTTGAAAATGTTTATAACAGGTTTTTCAAGGTCCGGCGCGTTTACCCCTTCCCACTGTTCACCCTCATAAAATTTTTCGTTCTTTTTAACAATTTCGTGCAGTCTTATCTGCTGATGATAATCTTCGCCTTTAAGATATTCATTCCAGATTACCTTCGGTGTGATCTTCTTTGGTTTCTTCATAATTTTCCTCCTTCTGGTTTTCTCCGCTGTAATTCATAATGTTGACCCATTGTTCGGCAATTGTTGGGTTTTTGTCCGCCGTAACCTTAAAACCGTTTCTTAAAGCCATTCTTTCCGAAAATTTTTCTTCATCAAAAAAGGCGGACGGAGCTTCCTCCTCCGCCTTTTTGTTTTTTGGGCGTTCTGTTTTAAACGTTTTTCCAAAAAGAAAACCTGTTCCCCCGAAAAGGAATGCAAAAATCAAAACTTCTTCCCATGTCATAAAACAATCTCCTTCCAGTCCGGCGCATATTCTTCCGGCGAAAAGTTTGTGCTTCTTTCCGCGGAATAAATTTTCCCATCACTCCAAAGCATACATTCGCCTTTAAGGTAGATGTCCGAAGTGGAAACCGGCTTTACCCAGGGTTTTGCTTTTTTGGAGTCGGTTGTGTGCTTTATTCTCCAAAGCGCCGGAAGTTCAAACGGAGAATTCGGATAATTTTTTGCGTTATGCGACTGTAAAAGAACAAAAATCTGCCCTTCGAATTTAACCGGCGCGCCAACCGTAACTTTTGAATAATCCTTTTCGCCGCTCCAATCCGGAACAAAAACTTCCTCGGCAATAATTTGGGTTCCGTCCATTTCCGGCGAACGCATTCTCAGGTCTTTTGCGGAAAGCGCCGCCATTTTTTCAATTTTGACCAAAACATCAGTCAATTCCGTTCACCCCTTTTGCAATAGCTTCGCTTATCTGTTCTTTGGTAACAACTTCTTCCTCCGGGGAAAGTTCATGTTCTTCCCAGCGG
The DNA here is from genome assembly GCA_017521825.1 of Oscillospiraceae bacterium. Lineage (GTDB taxonomy): Bacteria > Bacillota > Clostridia > Oscillospirales > Ruminococcaceae > UMGS1668. Next base: position 63,027 of record JAFXBK010000090.1, on the reverse strand, counting down.
GCAAAAATTTTTTCGTTTTCCTTTTCAAAAAATTCGGTGTAATAAAAGCCTTCCTTTTCCGGTTTTTCCGTTTTAACAACGGGAAGGTACCCCTGCTCCAGATATTTTTCCGGAATATTTGTCCAAAAATTTTCTCCGCCAATAACAAGCGGAACGGGAGCAAATTCAATTTTTCCGTTTTCCCCGATTTTTCCGTAATCCCTGTTAAAGTTTTTCATTGTTTCACCTTCCTTTTATTCAAGCCACATGTTATAAACGTCAATACCGTTTCCCGTGTTCATATAAAGGCGGATGACCCTTTCCGTCTGGTATTCGGTAAGATCAATTTCGTAAAGCGTTTTTCCGGTGGTAAGATTATTCCTTGTTTCGGAAACGCCCGCTATTCCGATGTAAGCGGTTTTTGAACTTGTTTTTTTGGCCTCAAAACAAAGTTTTTTAAAACCCGCAAAAGTCTTTGCAACCGTCAGATCAAGGAAGTTGGCGGTGGAAGGCGAAGTTTCCTCGTTCTGGACATATCTATATCTGAAAAAATCCGTAAGCTGGGTGCTTCCCAATTTAGAAGGCGGAAAATCCAGATAATCCGAACCCTGGGTTAAACTATAGCTGCAGTTCTGGAGCTTGCTGTCCCCGGATTCATATATCCAAAGAAATTTTTTCCCGCCGCCGGTAAGAATTCTTCTTCTGTTTTTCATAAGTCACGCGCTCCAGTTCTTCCAGATAATATAGCTTTTACCGTTATGGGGAAAAACGGAAAATTCCCAAACTTCCTTTGCCGCCGCTTTTGTAATATCATCGCCGCCGGAAGCGCCGAAACCGCTTATGGAAACGGTGGGACTGCTTGTTCCGAAGGTTATGAAACCATGGCAGGAAACGTTGCTTCCGACCATAACAAGGCTTGTTACGCCCGTATATTCATATTCCCGGTTTTCCTGAACGGTTATGGAAACCGCGCCGGAAGATATAATGGAAACGGGTTTTTCCAAAAGGCCGGTTTCGCTTTTTTCCTTGGCTTCAACGGTTCCGCCGGTTCCGGTCATAAGAATTTTCCCGCTTTGGGTTCCTATCCTGCCGTCGCTTCCGATGTTGCCGTGAACATGGTCAACCCCGGAAATTCCCGCCGCCGAAAGATCCAGCGGGTCGCTTCCGCCAATGTTATGCTGCTCTGCGTGTTTTTCCGGCGCGGCGCCAACCTGTTCGGGTGTATAATCCCCGGTTTCCGAAACAACGTTTCCCCTTCTTCCGTGAACGGAAGTTACCGCGCCGGCGGCAAGAACAATGTCCTCAAGGTCGCTTTTTGTTGCGCCGTTTTCCAAAAGATATTCGATTATCTCGTTTATTTTAACAATGGCAACGCTTCGGACTATTTCCTCAACTTTTTCCTGCATTTTTTCTGCGGAAAGTCCCGGAACATCCGGCTGACCCAAAACGCCTTTTCCGGCAAGGTCGCTTTCCAAAATTTTTTCAAGTGCCATCTAAAAACTCCTTTCCTTTTATTTAATTCTTCCTTTTTCAACATATTCGAGCGAAAAACCGTAAAGGCCGAAGGCCTTGTCCATTTCGTCGCAAACAACCCTGAACCCGGCCTTATCAAATTTTTTGATTTTTGTTTTTGCCGCAACGGTTCTTGGTTCGGAATTTCCGCTCCATGTAAAATTCGGCCAGCTTACCGCGTTCCATCCAAAATAAGAGATTTTTCCGGTCCATTCCTTAATAACCTTCCAGATTCCGTTTATCTTGAATTCAAGCCGAACTTTGTTCTGGGCATAGGGCGCAAGTTCCAGCGCAACGGTTTTAACGGTTTTGTTCCTCCAAAAAGTTTCGCCGGAAAAATCCGGAAAAGTCCAGTAGGCGCAAATGGCCTTTTTCCCTTCCGGGGAAAAATCCCCATAGCTTCCGGCAAAATCCTTTTCTTCGCTGAAAAAGCAAACGTTGCCTTCCTCATCGCCAAAGAAAAGCTTTCCTTCCATTTCCCAAAGGATTCTTGCCGGAACCCCTGTCCAAAGGTAACATTCATACTGAAAACCCGAAAGAGGCTCGCCCCTTCGGTAATCCCTTTGGCTGCTGTCAAGAAGATAAAGTTTCCCGCCGGCCGCAATTACGTAAAATTGCTTCCATTTTGTGCCAAAAGCGTTTTTAAGGTCCTCCTTACAAAGCGCCCTGTTGATAAAATAAGAACGGTTCTGGGTATATTTTTCCCCGGAAATATCTTCGGTGGTAATGGCGTAAACGCCCCTTTCCGTTAAAAAGAGCTGTTCGCTTTCCATAAAAACAAAACCGTTTGGCGAAACCGCTGGTTCGCCCTGAAGATGTTTTTCAATCGGGAAGGAAACATTTCCGCTTTCGTCAATAAAAGGCAGCCTTATAACAATGCTTCTTCCGTCCTTCGGCCGGGAAATATAGGTTGCAAGGCTGTTTTCAATAACCGAATATCCCAGAACTTCGCTTCCCTTTCCGCAAAGTTCCGAATAATAAATATCCGGCCAGTAGGTCGGGTCGCCGGCGGCGCACCAAAAATCGCTTTCCGGTTTTTCCGGATTTCCGCAAACAAAAATTCTTCCGCTTGTTCCGCCGTTATCAAAACAAATGCTTCTGCAGCATTTATTGATTTTGTCCTTATAACCTTCAAAAACCTTTTCCGCTTCAATAACAAGGTTATCTTCGCCGGAAACCGGGGTTTTTGAAACTGCTTCGTTAAAAAGAATTTTTCCGTTTTCTCTGTCAACGGAAAAATCCGTTCCCTCGGTTTTTTCTTGCCAGCTTCCGTTTTCATCAAGAACAAAGGCTTTTACCGCCCCTTCCGAAAGATTTTTTTGCGAAAGGGTAAAACTTTTTTCCGTTCCCGTATCACAAAGAAAACTTTCTTTCCAGCGGTTAGAAATAAGGTTTATCTCCTCCTTAAGAGTTCCGCCGGGTTCGTTTTCAAGCCTTGCTTCAATAATAATTTCCGCGTTTTCCGCCGGCGGGGAAGAAAAAACAACCGTTTCTTCCTCAAGTGAATATTCCGCCGGGTTTCCGTTAACGGAAACAAGGGTTATTTCCGCCGGTTTTCCCGGAAGGATAAACCTCGTGCTCATTCCGTTTCCTTTGAGCACCGTTTTCCTTTCACATTCATCGGCGTTTTTGGAAATGAGCACCGTTGGAACGTAGGCCTTTTCGCAAAGGGGAAAAACCGCTTCGCCGTCATAAACAAGGGCCGCTTTTCCGTCGAAAAGATAAAATTTGTTTCCAACGGTCTGGCCGGAAGAAATTTTATCCGCCAGCCCTTCAAAAATAAGTTCCCCATCGGCAAAAAGTTTTTCTCCCGCATGAACAACAAGCTTTTCGCCGAAAACAAAAGCACCGTTAATTCTTCCGCCGTAATTTTTTAAAAGAAAAAAGCCCGTTCGCTTGATCGGGTTCCCTTTGGAATCCGGCATCATGTTCGGCGCGTCCGGGCTTCTTTTTCTTTCAATATCGGCCTTGGCGGAACTTAAATCTATGCCTGCGAAGGAAGTTATTTCAAGCACTTTTTTTGCGGAATCTTCCGCTTTTTCAAAATTTAAAAATCCCGGCATAGAGTTCTCCTTTCTCAGCGCAAGCCGTTTTTATATTCATTTTCTTCTTCCATTTTCGCAAGGGAAAGCAGATATTCCAGCCACTGGCGGTTATATTTATCCTCGTTTTCCGCCTGCTTTTCGCCCGCTTCCTTAAAAATTTCGCCAAGGTTTTCATCGAATCCTTTGCGGATATCGTTGCGGTTTCCCTGGTACTGCGCCCTCAGGTTTGCGAGGGTGCTTTCGGAAGCGCCGCCGTTAATTCCGCCTGCGGCCATCTGTTCCGGAAGGGCGGCTTCCGCCCTTTGCTGAAGAATCCAGTTTTCCCTGAGCGCATTGTCCCTTTCCGCCCGGAGTTTTTTTGCGGCAAGGTCAAAATTTTCCCGGATTTTTTCGGAATATCGTTTTCTGAGCTCTTCTATGGAAGTTTCCGCTTTTTCTTTTGCGGTTGGTTCGGTTTCCGCTTCTGAAGAATTTTCGCCGGTTCCGGGATTTTTGTTTTCCGAAGAAAGCCATCTGTAATTTTCGTTTTCCTGCATTTTTAATCTCCTTTCAAAAAATTCGTTTTATCCGGCGGAAAATTTCCGCCGGATAAAAACGCGGATTTTTATGCAACGGTTCTCTGTTCATCAACCGCAACAGCGGAGGTAAAGAGGGAATCGTTAAAAGCAACGGCCCTTGCGGTATAGGTTCCCGCGGAAAGAGCAACGCTTCCGCCGCTGGTGGTTTCAACAGCGGTATCGCTGAATCTGGGGTCGGTGCCGTCGGTGGTAACGCGGATTTTTTTAGCGCCGGAAGAAGTTACGGTAAGATTTTTACCGGAAATGGCAAAGGTGGGTTTTGCCTGAACTTTTCCGCCTTCAACCGCGGCGTAAACGCCGTCGCATTTTGCGCCGATTACAAAAGCGTCGTAGATAAAGCGGCCTTCAATAAGGGCGCCGTTGATGCCGGCAGGGTTTTCCTTAACAAAATAATCCTGTACCTTTTTCGGCTGGAGAACGCTGTTTTTATAAACAATAAGGAAATATGCCTTATTTTCGCCTTTCATAAGGTAATCGTCCGGAACAGTTACAACCTGGGCTCCCATAAAAGTGTCGACCGCGCCTTTAACAAGCGCTTCTTTTGCAAGAGCTTCCACCCCGATAAACTGTTTGGAAAGGCGGAGCATTCCGAACCAGCTCCAGCCGATGAAAATAAATCTTCCCTCCGCGGGAACTTTTTTGTTGCCCATTTTTACCATGCCGTCGGAAAGCATTTTAACAATGGTTTCCTCGGTGGGCGCTTCGGAAATAGGTTCAACGGTACCTGCGTAATCGATAAATTTACGAAGGGCATATTTATCCATTTCCGGAATTGCCTGTTCGCTCATTTCAATGCTGAGGATTTTGGAAGCTTCCTTCGCGCCCATCTGTTCCGCGTTGTTACCTTTATCAACGGTGATGGAGAAGGAACGGTCCCTTTCAACAATCATATCCTGGACGGTATCCTGTGCCTCTTTGGGTTCGCCGTAGCGGTTGGTGCCGCTGCGCTTATAGTCATTAAGTTCCTGAGAAACCGCGGTGTAAACTTTAAGATTTTTAACACCGGTGAATTCATAGTCTTTGCAGGCAATTCCGTCAACGTAAGATTTCTGGGTAAAAGCCTGCGCGAGTTCTTTTGCGTATCTGCTTGCAAGATTAACTGCCATAATTTTAAAATCTCCTTTTCTTAATACTCTTTAAAAAGCCCTTCAACAAATTCATCAAGCCCGGAAACACCCGCCGCGGAAGTTCCGGAACCCGGGGCGTGTTCCCTTGCGTAAATTTTTTGGGCTTCCTTGATTTTTTCGTTTTTCATTTTTTCAATTTCCGCAAAAAGTTTTGCGTTTTCGTTAAAAAGCCTGTTTTTTTCAAAAGCGGTTTCAAGGGGAATTCCCCTTTCCCATTCTTCAATGGTTTCGTTCGGAAGTTTTTCAATTCCTTCGCCGAAATGTTTCGCAAGGAATTTTTCAAGTTCCGAAAGCATAGCTTCGTTTCTGTCCGCCTCCGGTTTTTCCTTTTCCGCCTTTTTTACTTCAAGGCGAAAGGAAGCAAGCTCCCTTGCGGTTTCCCTGTTCATTCCGGGGTTTGCCGCCATAATTTCGTTAACGGCCTTTTCCATTGTCGCTTTTTCAAGCGCCCAAAGAATTTCTTCCTTCATCTCTTCCCCGGAAATTCCGCGCATTTCCGCAAGTTTTTCAAAAATTTCCGAATCGCCTCTGGCTTTTTCAAATTCTTTGGAACGCTTTTCAAATTCCTCGCCTTTTTTAAGAATTTCCAAAACTTCCTCCGGCTTTTTCCCAAGAACTTTTGAAAGTTCAAAAACCGCTTTTTCAAGCGCATCGTCTTCGTGCTCATTGCTATCCTCTTCGTGCTCAAAAGGTTCTTCCCCGTGCTTGGGTTCTTCGCCAAAGAAGTTTTCCAAAATTTCTTCCTTTTCCGGAAGGTTTTCGCCAATAAGTTCCTTCACAAAAACGTCCTCTTCTTTTTCCTTTTTCATTTAATTCTCCTCTCCGTCTAAAATTCCGTACCCCAAAAAATTTTCGATTTCAAAATCAAAATTTTCTTCCTCTTCGTTCCGGCTTTCGGAATGCATCGGCCTTGCGGATGCCCAATAGCGCAAGGCGTCCGCCGCGTGGGTGTATTCGTGAACTTTGTCGCCGACGTCGTTGGGGTTTCGGCTGTCGTAACAAAGGGCCGGAAGCGTTCTTATAACCTCGGTGCAGTTTGCAAAAATCCGAAGCCTCGGCTTCCTTTCGCCGAATTCATCAATACGCGGGTGCAGCCATTCCTTAAGGTTATACCAACCCTGGACTCTGTCGTTGCTTGCTTTATAAAGCAAAATCCCAAAATCAAGAAAAAGCTCCGCAACGCTTTTCCCCGTATCCTGCCTTCGGTTCCACATATCCGGCGGCGCAATATAAACTTCCGGAAGGTCGCTTCCTTCCGCTTCAAGAATCGCCCTTGCGGCTTCGCTTATGATAAGCCCGCTTTTATAAATTTCCCGGTAAACGTAAGCGTTTCCGAAGGGGTCCACCGCAATCCAATATCCCGCCAGCATATCAAGGCCATAGTCCATGGCAAAATATCGCCGCCATTCCTTCGGAATTTCAAAAGGCTCGCAAACGTGAAGTTCCCTTCGCCATTCGGAAAAATATTGCCCTTCGTTCGTATCCCAATCTCCGTTTAAAAGCTGGCGCCGGTCTTTTTCGGAAAGGTTGCAAAGCCGCTTTACATAAGAAGGGTCGTTTTTCATCAGCGCTCTGTTTTCAAAAACCGTTGCCGGAATAAAAAGCCGCCTTCCGCTTTTTGTTTCGTGGATCTTCCCCGGCTCGCCGATATCGATAAACCTTGCCTTTACCCAGGAATGTCCGATTCCTCCGGGGTTTGTGGAACTTTTCATAGCTCTCGGAAAATCCGAAACACCGCGCAGCCTTGACATAAGGTAAAGGTACATTTGCTCGGTAAAATGGGTAAGCTCATCAAAGCGGATAACGTCATATTCCGCGGACTGATAGCGGTAAACGTCCGTTTCGCTGTCGCAATAGCCAAAATCTATCACCGAATCGTTGGAAAAAGTTCCGCTGTGTTTCGATTCGGAATATTTATAAATTTCCTTCGGAAAAAGTTCCAGCGAAACACGAACAAGGCTTTTTTCAAGCTCCGGAAGAGTTCTTCTTAAAATCAGCTGTTTGCTTTTGGGATATTTCATGGCGTAAACAAGCGCATCGCAAAGCTGGCCGTAACTTTTTCCGCCTCCGGCGGCACCGCCATAAAGAACTTCGTCCGCCTTTCCGGTGGAATCCAGAAATTCTTTCTGCTTAGGAAAAAGCGTAATTTCAGTCCTCATCCGATTCCACCTTTACAACAATTTCAAAGGAATCCTTCTTCTGGTTTTTTTCGCCTTCTTTTTCCGAAAGCATTCCGCCAAGCTTTGCGATAAACTCAAGGCATTTCATGGCGATTTTATCGTCGAACTGATATTCGCCGGTTTCAACATATTCCTTAAGTTCCTTATCCCAAACGGTAACCGGCTTTGCCTGTACCGCCCTTTCGTACATTTCCCAAAGCTCCTTGAGCACGCGGTTTTTGTTATCCAGAAGGCCGTTTTTAATAAAATTTTCCTGGTTTTCACAAATTTTTTCGATAACGTCGTTCCTTTTTAAAAGCTGGTAGCTGTGCGTTCTTGCGCTTGCGGAAGAATATCCCGCCCGGATTGCCGCCTTGATCGGGCTGTAATCAACAATATATTCCTCACAAAAACGCTCCATCTTTCCGCCAAGAGCCAATTTTTCCGCCTCCGTTTCTTTCTAAATTTCTTTTGCCAAAAAACCACTTCCTTTTGCGGCTTATTTTTAACACAATTCGTGTTATTTGCTTTTATAAACACCTCTCCAAAAAATGCTTCAATATTAATGAACAAAAGCTGTTCCCGCCTGGTTAATCCGTTTAATTTTCGGAATAAAGCCCTTTTTTTGTAAAATGCATTCTTTATTCCGCCTTTTTGTAAAACAAAAGCTCCGCCGGCCTTCCTAAAAAATTTATGCCCGGTTCTGTTTTCCAAAAAAGCGTTTTCAAACAAACAACACGTTCTGTGCGATTTGTACTATACCACAACATTTTCGATTTGTCAACACATTTTGTGGTATATTTTTGCACCGACGCTTGACTTTTTACACGTTTTGTAGTATTATTATGACATCATAACAGAAAAAGGAGTTTTTTAAATGCCCGATTTCAGCACCGTTTTCAAAAATCTTCGCAAGGATAACAACCTTACCCAGGCGGAACTTGCAAAAAAACTCGGCGTTGCGCCGAGCACCGTCGGAATGTATGAACGCGGCCAGCGCGAACCGGATTTTGAAACTCTTGAAAAAATTGCGGTTTATTTTTCCGTAAATATGAACACCCTTCTCGGAAAGGACAATATTTTCGATAAATCGGGCGGCTATATTTCCGGCGTAAAAATCCCCGTACTCGGAAAAGTCGCCGCCGGAATTCCCATAACCGCCGTTGAAAATATCCTTGATTACGAGGAAATTTCCACGGAAATGGCCGCCTCCGGAGATTACGTTGCCCTTAAAATCCAGGGCAGCAGCATGGAACCGCGAATGTACGAAGGCGACGTTGTAATTGTCCGCGTTCAAAGCAACGTTGAGCACGGCGAAGTTGCTGTTGTTATGGTGGATGGTTCCGAAGCAACCGTTAAAAAGGTCCAGTTCCTCAGCAACGGAATCCTTCTCCAGCCTTTTAACCCTTCCTATGAACCGATTTTTTATTCAAAAGAAGAGGTTGAAAAACTTCCGGTAAGAATTTTCGGAAAAGTTGTGGAATGCCGCCAGAAATACTGATAAAAAAGAAGCGTACCGTAAGGCACGCTTTTTCTTTTGTTTTATTTTAAAAAATCCCCGCCGCTTTTAAAAGGAAGGACGAAACAAAAATCGTTCCGGCGGAAAAAACCGTTGTCCATACAACAATCTGACCCGCAAGAGTAACGTCACCGCCCATTTCCTGCGCCATCGGAACGCTCGAAACAGCCACCGGCGCGGAAAAAAGCGCCGCAATGGCCGCGAATTGCGCTCCGCTGAAGCTGTTTTGGAAAAGTAAAAGCGCCGCGCCGATTCCCAGAAGCGGAACAGCGGCGCACCTTGCCGCAACGGCAAAGCCAATTTCCTTTTTAAGGGAGGCCACCGCGGAAAATTCAAAATCCGCGCCCAAAACTATAAGCGAAAAAGGCGTTGTCATGGCGGAAATATATTCCGCGGTTTTTGAAACAAAACCGATATCAAAAAGCCGGAAGCTTATATCCGCCGCAACAAAAACTTCCCGAACCAAAAGCGCTCCGAAACCGACCGCAACCCCTTGTATAAGCGGGTTTTTCAAAATTCCGGCCAGAATCTCCGAAAAATTTACCTTTTCCTTCCCTTTTCCAAAGCTTATCAGCGCCGCCACCGCAAGCACATTGAAAAGCGGAATCACAAAAGCGGAAAGAACCGCCGCCGCGGCGATTCCTTCTTCGCCAAAAAGACTTCCCGCCAGGGGAATTCCTATAAGCGCATAGTTGGAACGAAAAACTCCCTGGATAAAGGCGCCCTTTTTTGCGCCTTCCTTTGTTACAAGACCGCTTAAAACAACCGCTCCTGCAAAAATAATTAAAACCGCCGCCGCGGAATAAAAAACATGCCCCAGATCAACGCTTTTTAAGTTTTCTATTTTATAAACGTTTGTAAAAAGCATTACCGGAAGGAAAATTTTAAAAATAAGGCGGTTTCCCTCTTTTGAAAAATTTTTTCCGATTATTCCAAAGCGCTTTAAAAAATATCCCAGCGCCGTCATTATAACAATCGGCACCACCGCGTTTATTGCAAAAACAAGCGATTCCATAAATTCTCCCTTTAAAAATGCGCCTTGCGGCGCATTTTTTTATTTTTCTATCATCATCTTAACAATTTCCGAATCCGTCTGCTTCATTCCGACTTTTCCGATGTGACCGACGCTTCGGATTGTTTTTCCGGCATCGCTCTGGATAATTCCTGTGTTCGCCTGATAAACTTTTCCCTTCATGGCAAGAACGTGGGCAAAAAGCGAAGCATCCAGCGCGGAAGCAATTTTTGCCGCGCAGGAAGATTTTGCGCCGTCGCAGATAATTCCCGGAATATCCGCAAGGGTGTTGTCGATGGTATCCTTAATTTGTTCAACGGTTCCACCGTCAATGTAGGTTATGGCGGCACCGGCGGCGCAACTTGCGGAAACCGCGCCACAAAAAGCGGAAAGTTTTCCGATATATTCCTTTTGGAAAACGGTTAAAAGGCTTGAAAAAGCGAGCGCACGGAACATTTTTTCCTCCGGAATTCCCCGCTCTTTTGCGTAAACAATTACCGGAACGGAAGAAGCAATTCCCTGGTTTCCGCTTCCGGAAGTGATGATTACCGGCATGTTGCATCCGCACATTCTTGCTTCGGAACCGGCGGCGGCAAATGCCTTCATCTTTGTGAAAACGGAACCCGGGTTCATTTCCAGCATCTCTTTACCGATTCCGATTCCAAAGCCCCCTTCCATTCCTTTTTCCGCAATGGCCATGTTACATTCAATCTGGCGTCTTGCGAATTTTTCGATTTTCGAAAGTTCGACTTCGTTTGCAAATTCAAAAATATTTTCGACGGAAAGCTTGTTCCTTTCGGAAAAAGCAACCATCTCGCCGGTGTCCTCTTTTCCGAAAACAGTTTCGCCGTTTTTGGAAAGGCGGGTTATGTTGGTGTGGCTGTGGCGAACTTCCGCCTCGGCGGAATTTTCCCCGGCTTCAAGACGGATTATAAAATGGAGCGGAATCGGAGATTCCAGATATTCCACAACGCAGCTTCCGTTTTTGATAAATTCCATCGCTTCCGAAAGTCCTTCCGGCGTAACCGCTTCAAGAACTTCCATTCCGCGGGAAACGTCGCCGCAAAGGGCACCCAAAACGCAGGCGGCTTCAATTCCGGTCATTCCGCCGGAATTGGGGATGTTTACACAGCGGACGTTTTTGATCATGTTTCCGCTGCATTTTGCAAAAATTTTTTCCGGAACTTCCCCAAGGATTTCCCTTGCTTTTGCGGCGGCAAAGGCAAGAGCAATGGGTTCTGTGCAGCCCATTGCGGGAATAAGTTCTTCTTCAAGGATATCTAAAAAATCTTTTTCAACTTTTTTACAAAGCATTTGAAAAACCGCCTCCGCAAAAACAATTTTCTTTATTAATATAATAAACCCTCGGACTGTTTTTTGCAATATTATAAAAACTCTCTTTTTGTGACAAAATCACGGAAAATTTCCTTTCCGAAGGATATAATAAAATCAAATAAAAAGTAAAGGAGGACTAAAAATGTCCGTTATCAATATAAACAAACACAGCTTTAAAAAAGAAGTTCTTGAATCCGAAAAACCCGTCCTTCTGGATATCTGGGCGCCCTGGAGCGGAAGAAATTCCAAAACCGTTGCGGAAGAAATTGCTTCCGAAAGGGAGGACATAAAAGTTGTCCGTATGAACGCCCACGATTCCCCGGAACTTTCCGCGGAACTTAATATAAAGCACGTTCCGTCAATGGCGCTTATAAAAGGCGGAAAAATAATTGCCCGCACCATCGAAACGGGAATTAAAGCAAGCGTACTTGCCATTCTTTAAAAAAAGGTATAGTATTATGTTATAACCCAAGCCGAAAGGAGCAAAAAATTATGAAAGTTATAATCGTCGGCGGAGTTGCCGGCGGCGCCACCGCCGCCGCAAGAATCCGCAGGCTTGATGAAAAAGCGGAAATAAAAGTTTTCGAGCGAAGCGGATATGTTTCCTATGCAAACTGCGGCCTGCCATATTATATCGGCGACGTTATAACCGATCCGGAGGATCTTACCCTCCAAACTCCGGAAAGCTTTTTCCGGCGTTTTCGGGTTGATATGAAAACCCGCCATGAGGTTATCGACATCAACCCAAGCGCCAAAACCCTTTTGGTAAAAAATCTTGAAAACGGAAATATCTTCAGCGAAAACTATGATAAGCTTATTCTTGCTCCCGGCGCAAAACCCGCCGTTCCGCCAATACCCGGAGTAAATTCCGGACGGATTTTTACCCTCCGTACCGTTGAGGACACCTTCAAAATAAAAGATTTTGTAAATTCCGAAAAGCCAAAATCCGCCGTTATAATCGGCGGCGGGTTTATCGGCGTTGAACTTGCGGAAAATCTTTCCGCCCTTGGAATCGAAACCACCATTGTTGAAGGCGCAAGCCAGCTTCTTTCGCCTTTCGATTCCGACATGGCGGCTTTCATCCATTCGGAAATCCGCCGCAATAAAATAAATCTTCTTCTCGGTTCTTCCGTCGAAGGTTTTTCCGAAACCGGCGGCGGAATCGACGTTCTTTTAAAAGGCGGAAAAATCCATGCGGATATGGTCGCCCTTGCAATCGGCGTTTCCCCGGAAAATTCCCTTGCCAAAAAGGCCGGACTTAAAACCGGAATCCGCGGAAGCATAATCGTTAACGAAAAAATGGAAACTTCCGTCCCGAATATCTATGCCGTCGGTGACGCGGTCCAGGTAAAGAACTTTGTAACCGGCGAAGATGCCCTTATTTCCCTTGCAGGTCCCGCAAACAAACAGGCAAGAATTGCCGCGGACAACATCTGCAAAATCAAAAACAGCGTCTATAAAGGTTCTCTCGGAAGCTCCGTTATAAAAATCTTTTCCCTTACCGCCGCTTCCACCGGAATAAATGAAAAAACCGCGAAGGCCGCCGGAATTGATTTTGACAAAGTAATTCTTTCGCCCATGAGCCACGCCGGTTATTACCCCGGCGGAAAAGTTATGACCATGAAGGTTCTTTTCGAGAAAAAAACCTTCCGCCTTCTCGGTGCCCAGATTATCGGTTACGAAGGGGTCGATAAGCGAATCGACGTAATCGCCACCGCAATCAAAGCCAAAATGAAGGCGACCGAGCTTAAAGAGCTGGATCTTTCCTATGCTCCGCCCTATTCCTCTGCAAAAGACCCGGTCAACATGGCCGGATTTATGATTGACAACATCGCAAACGGAACCCTTAAACAATGGTTTATTCCCGACCTTGAAAAACTCCCGAAAACCGCCTGCACCCTTCTTGATACCAGAACGGTAAAGGAATTTGAACGCGGCCACATCGAAGGTTTTAAAAATATTCCGGTTGATGAACTCCGGGAACGCCTTTCCGAAATTGAACCGGGTAAACCCGTTTACGTAATCTGCCAAAGCGGCCTTAGAAGCTATATCGCAAGCCGGATCCTTGAAGGAAACGGTTTTACCGCCTATAATTTTGCCGGCGGCTTCCGTTTTTACGATACGGTGATGAACGATAAATCCCTTATCGAATCTTCCTTCCCCTGCGGAATGGATAAATAAAAAAGCCTTTGGTGCGTTTTTGTCCTACAAAAACGCACCATCACCTTTTCCAAATATTGAAACACCGCTCTTTTGTGCTTTAATAAAAGTAAAAGAAAGGCGGTGTTTTTTTGTCGATATATATTAATTCTTTTGAATTTGCTTCCCCGGCTGACGAAGCGGATTTTTTCGCTAACCAACTCCGAACCTGTTATAACGGATATTATCCCTTTAAAATTTTTCCGGAAAAGGAATTTAAGCGGATAGATTTTTCGCCCATAACGATTTTTTACGGCGGAAACGGTTCGGGAAAATCCACCGTCCTTAATCTTATTGCGGAATCCGCCGGAATAACCCGCCATTCGCCCTTTTCCGGCGGCGCTTTTTTTGAAACATACCTTGAATACTGCCAAATGTTTTCCTCCGCAGAAATTCCCCAAAACAGCCAGATTTTAACAAGCGACGATATTTTTGATTATCTTCTTAACGTCCGCTGCCTTAATAACGGAATTGATAAGCGAAGGCTGGAACTTTTTGACGAATTTACGGAAAAAAGATACAGCGAATTTCGCTTTAACAGCATGGCGGATTACGATAACTTCAAGGAAGTTGTTGACGCAAAGCGAAAACGCGGAACCCAATCCCAGTTCGTTAAAAAACACCTTATGAAAAACGTGGATATGTTTTCCAACGGCGAAAGCGCCCTTAAATTTTTTACCAACCGTATCACTTCCAAAGCGGTTTACCTCCTTGACGAACCGGAAAACAGCCTTTCCATCCCTCTTCAAAAGGAACTTATGCAGTATATTACTGATTCCGCAAGGTTTTTTGGTTGCCAGTTTATAATCGCAAGCCATTCGCCGGTTTTCCTTTCAATCCCCGGCGCAAAAATCTACGACCTGGATTCAAAACCCGTTTCCGTCAAAAAATGGACGGAACTTCCCAACGTCCGGATGTTTTTTGATTTTTTTATGGAACATAAGAAAGAATTTGAGGAATAAATATTCCCTTGCCAATCTTCGGGAAATATGTTTTAATTGGTTTATAAACAAATTCCGAAAAGGTGGTCTTGTTTCTTGGAAAACTGGCTTAAAAGCGTCCACAGCGACGGAACAAAAACTTTTTTAAGCAACCTTTCGCCAAAAATCGGCGAAACAGTAAAAATCCGGGTCCGCTTTCTTGAGCATGCCCCGGTAAAACACGTGCTTCTTCTTTCGTTCCCCAACGGAATCGACGATTTTCACGAAATGTCGGTGCTCAAAACCGAGCACGGTCTGACCTACTACGAAACAGAAATCAAAGTTTCTGAAAAACGCCTTCAATATCAGTTCTATATCGTTACCGAAGATGCGATTTATTACTATACTCAAAACGGGATAACAACCTATATTCCCGACCACAGCCACGATTTCGTGCTCATCGCGGATTATAAAAAACCGGAATGGGTGAAGGATTCCGTTTTTTATCAGATTTTCCCGGAGCGTTTTTGCAACGGAAACCCCGAAAACGACGTAAAAACCGGCGAATATGCTCAAAACGGCTATAAAACCATAAAAAGAGAAAACTGGGAAGATGTTCCGCTCGATTATGAGCACGGTCATTGTCTTGATTTTCATGGCGGTGACCTTGAAGGCATAATCGAGAAAATTCCTTATCTTAAAGAACTTGGAATAACCGCGCTTTATCTTAACCCTATCTTCTGTGCGCCCTCTGTTCATAAGTTTGATTGCATAGATTATTACCATATCGATCCCCATTTCGGCGGCGACGGAGCTCTTGAAAAACTGAGCACCGAACTCCACAAAAACGGGATGAAACTCGTGCTCGATATTTCCATAAACCACACCGGAATCGACCATAAATGGTTCAACCGGGACGGCGAATGGTTCGAAAAATCCGTCGGCGCATATAATAACCCGGATTCCGAAGAACGCGGATACTATTTCTTCGGCGAAAACAACAGCTATCTCGGCTGGTTCGGCGTCGAAACCATGCCGACCCTTAACTACACTTCCGAATCCCTCCGCCAAAAAATTTATAAGGCGGAAGATTCCGTGCTCAAAAAATGGCTCAAGCCGCCCTATAACATCGACGGCTGGCGCTTTGACGTTGCGGATATTTTCCTTCGCAACAACGAGATCCAGCTCGATACCGAGCTTTGGCCCGAAATCTGCTTTGAAATAAAATCCGTTAACCCAAACGCCTATATCCTTGCGGAGGATTGGGGCGATTGCGCCGAACATCTTCGTGGTGACCAATGGGATTCACCGATGAACTATTACGGCTGCGGAAGAGCCATCCGCCAGTTCCTGGGCGAACCGGATCTTTTCATGGCCGACCAGCCCCTTCTCCGTGATATCCCTTATAAAATGACCGCGAAGGATTTTGAAAACCGCGTTATGGAACATTTTTCAAAAATCCCTTTCGCTCTTTGGGAAAACCAGTTCAACCTTTTCGACAGCCACGATACCCCGCGCCTTCATAACAACCCGAAAATCAGCTTTGAAAATTATAAGGGCGCTGTTATTTTCCAGTTCCTTCTTCCGGGCGCTCCTTCAATTTATTACGGCGACGAAGTTTCTATCGACGGAACACTTGAAAGTATGGAAGGCTGCCGTTACCCAATGCCATGGAGCAAGGATTTTAAAAACACCGAAAATTACCGTCTTTATAAAAAAATGATCGACCTTCGAAAGGAAAACGAAGTCCTTAGAACCGGAAGTTTTAAGTTTGTTTTTTCCGAAGGAAGAATTTCCTCCTTTGCCCGTTTTGATGAAAACAAAGTATTTGTCGGAATAATCTCCACCGAAGAAACGGATAAAAAAATAAAACTTCCTTTGGAAGCTTTTGGCGCAAAAGGTTTTAAAACGGAAATTTTCGGAAAAACTTTTAAAAGTTCCGATTCCGAAATCACCGTAAAAGCCGGCGAATCCTATCTTTTTGAATGTGAAATGAAATAACAAAACCGGAGAAATTTTATGGAAAACGAAAAAAGAAAAAATGTTTCCGCTGAAAAATGCGGAGAATATGCAAAAATCCTTTCCCAAATGATAAATTGCAAAACCGTTTTTACCGAAAACGGCGAAAACAAGGCGGAATTTGAAAAATTTTATTCCGTAATCGATAAAAATTTCCCGAACATCGCCGAAAAAGCCGAAAAACTTGTTTTCGGAAGCGGATGCTTTTTCTACGTTGTAAAAGGAAAAAATGCCGAGAAAAATATCCTTCTTATGTCGCACCACGACGTTGTGGATTCCTGCGAAGGTTGGGAAACCGAAGCTTTTACCGCAACCGAAAAGGAAGGTTTTCTTTACGGAAGGGGAACAATCGATACCAAAACTCCCCTTTTTGCGGAACTTATGGCTCTTGAAGAACTTCTTTCCGAAGGTTTTGAATTTTCCGGATTCAACCTTTACATCGGTTCTTCCAACAACGAAGAATGTTCCGGCGACGGAATGGTTCTTGCGGCGGAATATTTTAAAAATGAAGGAATTTTCTTCGAAACCGTTCTGGATGAAGGCGGCGCAATAACCGAAGGAATGATCCCCGGAGTTAAATGTAAAAGCGCCGTTGTTGCGGTCCATGAAAAAAGCCGCCACATTTTCCGCTGCAGAACTTTTTCGGAAACCAAAAGCGGCCACGGAAGCTTTGCGAAAGCAACAGCAACGCCCGCGGAACGGATTTCCCGTTTTGTTGCGGAAGTTTCCGAAAAAAGCAACAAAATTTATAAGGCGGAATTTTATCCGGAAGTTCGCGCAACCTTCGAGCGCCATGTTCCTTATATGTCCTTCCCGATGAATTTTCTTTTTGGTAATGTTTCGCTTTTTTCTCCGCTTATCAAAAAAATCATGGCAAAAATCCCTGCCGCCAGCGCCATGCTCAAAACTTCCGTTTCCTTTACTGGTTTGAGCACGGTTTTTGAACCCGGTGCTCAAACAAGAGCAAAAGAAGCGGAGGCCACCATGTACCTTCGGTGCATAAGGGAGGAAGACCTTTACCGCGGCCTTGAAAAAATCAGGGAAATCGGCAAAAAATATGGGGTGGAAATTGAGGAAACCCTTCGGGATTACTGTAAACCAACCGATTTTAACGGAGCGGCTTTTAAAAAAGTGGAAAATCTTCTTAATAAAAACTTTCCGGATGTGGCGGTTGCGCCCTTCCTTTTAACCGCCGGAACCGATGCCAGAAGGCTTACCGACGTTGCGGAAAATATTCTTCGCTTCGCTCCTATCGATCTTTCCAAAGCCCAGTTTGCTTCGATCCACGGCGCAAACGAATGTATTTCCATAAAAAACATCGGCGAATGCGTTGTTTTTTATAAGGATTTTATAAAACAAGTTTAAAATTTTATTTTAAAAAGCCCGGTTGTTTTAAAAATTTAACAACCGGGTTTTTATTAGTTGACTTTGCCAACTAATTGGTGTATAATTCTAACGGAAAATGTTGAATTTTGATACTAATTTTACTTAAAACAAAAAAGGAAAAATATTCTCAACTTTCTCTTTTCTATTTAAAAAGGTGGCGCGGCTTTTGCCGCGCCACCTTTTTTTGTTTAACAAAAGTTTTTATTTATTCTTTTTTCCGATAAACATTGCCGCGGCCGCAAGAACAAGGATTCCCGCGCCGCCAAGATCAACAACCGGTGCGCCGGTGTTCGGGTTGGATTCCTCTTTTTCCTTTTCGGGAGCAATGATGGTTATGCCGGGATCCGGTTTTACGGAAGGCTTTCCGGGTCTAGAAGGAACGGTCGGCCTTTCGTTATTGTTGTTATCAACGCTTTCGTAAGCGATTGCAAAAGGAGAAAGATGATCCACGGTAATCATAAGGCCTTTTTCGGTTTTGGATTTTATCCTGCAATTTTCGACCTTTCCGTCATCTCTGTAGTGATAAACTTCAAATTTATCGTTTCTGTCGCTGCCTTCGGGATATCTGAGAACAATGTCTATTGTTTTTCCGTCCTTGAAGAATTCGTCGCTTTCGATGGGAACAAATTCGTTTTTATCGTTAAAATAACCGATGGTCGCTTCGCCGAAAGTAACTTTTACGTTTCCTTTAAGGGAACCGCCTTTAACCGCATTCCAAAGATCCTTTCTGATATCCTGAACGGTTACGTTAAGGCCATCCGGAACAATAATAACGTCTTCCTGATATACCACAACATATTCCCTGGTATCGTCCGGGCCTTCAACTTTTTGGGTTTCTTCCGGTTTTACGGTAAGTTTTGCAATTTCTTTTTCCTCGTAATGTTTATCGTCAAGGTTGCAAACACGCTTTTCAAGGCCTTCGTTTTCATAATCGGGTTCGGTCACAACTTCCCATTCTCCCCATTCATGAGCATCCTCATCAATGGCAATATCGGTGATCGCCTTAAAATCGTGCGCCCAATCAACGGCAAAAACAGCTTCGTATCTGGTGTCGCCCATTGTGGTGCAGGTTGCGGGTTTTGCAACTTCGGATTTTATTTCGGTTGCCTCGGCGGTTTCCTTATGGTTTCCGTCGTTTTTGCAAACGCGGGTCGCAACGCAGGAAGAACCGTCTTCCGCCCAGGTGTATTCGGCTTTGCCCCAATCGTGGCCTTTTTCGTCAACATCGGCAAGGGTCTTGGTCTGTTTTTCCGCCCAGTCAACGTCAAAGGTTGCGGTATATGCGGTTTCGCCTTTTTCTTCGCAGGTAGCTTCTTTTACGACTTTGGAAGTAATTTTCGCGTTTACGGTTTCCTTATGGTTTCCGTCGTTCTTGCAAACGCGGGTTGCCGCGCAGGAAGAACCGTCCGCCGCCCAGGTGTATTCGACTTCGCCCCAATCGTGACCTTTTTCGTCAATATCGGCAATGGTTTTGGTCTGTTTTTCCGCCCAGTCAACATCAAAGGTTGCGGTATAGGTGGTTTCGCCTTTTTCCTCACAGGCGGGTTCTTTTGTTGTTTCGGATTTTATTTCAGTTGCGTTTGCTGTTTCCTTATGGTTTCCGTCGTTTTTGCAAACTCGGGTCGCAGTACAGGAAGAACCGTCTTCCGCCCAGGTATATTCAGCCTCGCCCCAATCGTGGCCTTTTTCGCCGATATCGGTAATGGTTCTGGTCTGTTTTTCAGCCCAGTCAACGTCAAAAGTCGCGGTATATTCGGTTTCACCTTTTCCTTCGCAGGTAGCCTCTTTTACGACTTTGGAAGTAATTTTCGCGTTTACGGTTTCTTTATGATTTCCGTCATTTTTGCAAACTCTTTCCGCCGCGCAGGAAGAACCGTCTTCCGCCCAGTTATATTCCGCTTCGCCCCAATCGTGGCCTTTTTCGTCAATATCGGCAATGGTTTTGGTCTGTTCTTCCGCCCAGTCAACGCCGAAGGTTGCGGTATAGGTGGTTTCGCCTTTTTCCTCGCAAGCGGGTTCTTTGGTTGTCGCGGATTTTATTTCGGTTGCTTCGGCGGTTTCCTTATGGTTTCCGTCGTTTTTGCAAACGCGGGTTGCAACGCAGGAAGAACCGTCCGCCGCCCAGGTATATTCGGCTTCGCCCCAATCGTGGCCTTTTTCGCCGATATCGGTAAGGGTTTTGGTCTGTTTTTCAGCCCAGTCAACGTCAAAGGTGGCGGTATATTCGGTTTCGCCTTCCTCTTCACAGGTGGCTTCTTTTACGGTTCTGGAGGTGATTTTTGCCTCGGCGGTTTCCTTATGTCTTCCGTTGGTTTTGCAAACGCGGGTTGCAACGCAGGAAGAACCGTCCTCCGCCCAGGTATATTCCGCTTCGCCCCAATCGTGTTCGGTTTCCGTCACTATAATTTTTGCGTAATCAAGTTCTGCAAAATCCGGGTCTTCGATAAGTTCATCTTCCGAATCGAAAACTCCCATCATTTCATCGATGATTGTTTTGTCGGAATCAATTGCCAGTTTTCCGGCAACAAGTTCAAGGCTTCCGCCGGTGATGGTAACTTTCGGCGTTTCAAAGCAATCCTCGGTTGCGTCGATAGAAATGCTTCCGCCGGAAATTTCTATTTTCTTTCCGGAATCGAAACCGTCTTCATCATTTGTTGTCATATAAATTTCGCCGCCGGAAACAAAGATGCTTCCTTCTTCGGAATCGAAGCCGTAATCTTCCGCATCAACTCTCATCTGTCCGCCGCTTACTTTGATATCACGCATGATATTAAGTCCGTCGTCCCCAGCGGTGATAAGGGCTGTTCCTTTTTTCATGCTGAAGTCGCCTTCAACGTCCGCGCCGTGGTCTTCGGAATGGACGTAAAGATAGCCGCCATCGATTATAAGGTTCCCGTTTTTGATGTCCAAACCGTCATCCATAACCGCTTCTGCTGCGGTGCCGATTTCAACATTTCCTTCTTTAAGGGTAACCGTTCCGTCGTGGACTTCAATTCCGTCGTCGCCTTCGGGAATGCTGAGCTTTCCTTCGCCTTCAATGGTAAGGTCTCCGATTACGAAAACCGAATTTCCGTATATTCCTTCCATCTCATCGGTGCTGGTTTCAACAATAAAGTTTTCACCGATAAGTTTAATGGTAAGATCCCTTGTGGCAAAAACAGCGGCATACTGCTCTTCTGAAATATCAATATCCAAAAGGCTTAAAACGCCTTTCCCTGCAAATTCGTAATTATTAAGTTCAAGAACGCCGTCTTTATAATAAGCATATCCACCGGCGGGTTTTTGGGTGGTTATGTTTCCTTCGTTATCGATATATTCGCCGTTTTCAAGCGCTTTTCCGCCGACATATATATCGTGAACTTCGTTCTCTTCTGCTCCGCAGATGCATTCCCCTTCAGAAAACTTGTGTTCTTCATATTTTTCGAAGGCACAATCGTCGCACACAAGCCAATGGCCCGTAACGGAGGTTTTATAGATATATCCCTCTTCAAAGGTGTGTCCAGCTTCATCAAGCGCATATTCGCAGACGCATCTTTCATAGTGCTTTTCTTCATCATAAATATATTCCCAGACGTAACAGTCTTCGATTACATCTTCGCCGCAATAATCGCAGATTCCCGAATGGGTTCCGTCGTCGAGAGATTCACAGCTTATCAGATAATCGTGAGCACAGAAGTTTCTGTCGCAGACATCGCAGTAAATCGTTTCTTCTTCGCTGGAGCAAAGTTCCTTCATATGTCTTTGACATTTTTCGTTGTCACAGGTATGGTCGCCGTTTTCATCGGCGCAAAGCCATTCCATTTTTTCCCCGCAGTTTTCGCCGTCGCAGGTATGGTCGCCGTTTTCATCGGTACAAAGTTCTTCGATAAATTCCTGACATTCGTCGCAGATGTGGTCTCCATCTTCGTCTATGCATATATGAATCTCGTCCTCACATTTATCACAAATGGCATCGGCATCCTCATCAACATGGTCTTCTATAATCTGATAGCTGCAGGTGTCACAATATTTATAATGTTTAGTTCCTGAATAAGGATCCCAATAGGGATTTATGTTGTGAGTTTCATAGGTTTCTTCATATACTAAGCCGCATTTGCAGATAAACCAATGTCCAACTTCATCATGAACAAGTGCATTATAGTAATGTCCTTCCTCAATGGTTTCTTCACATTTGGTGCAAATACCGGTGTGGATTTCCGGATCTTCTTCCGAAGCAACCCATTCTTCAACTTCGTGTATATCATAACCGCAGTTTTCCCCGGTGCAGTAACAGCCTTCGAAGATATGTGCTTCCACATTTATTCTATTATCACAATAATAGCATTCGGTCCAATGCGCATCATCATTATAGGTATGCCATCTAAAATCGCAGTCTTCGGTTATGGTTTCGCCGCATTCGCATTCAAATCTATGCGTATTTTCCGTTACCGGTTCATATCCGTAAAGGGCTTTATGCTGATGGACAAATTTAAGCCCGATGTTTCCGTCTTCCCGAAGTTCAAGGACGCCTCCGTTATGATCCGAAATCTTGATAAAGGAAACGTCGCTTTCGGTGATGGTGTATCCATCCGCCGGTTTAATAAGGATTCCTTCCTCTTCATAGTCAATCTCATAGGCATGGAAATTCAGATTGCTTTTAATGGGTCCGGAAATAAAAACTTCGCTCTCTCCGTCGGCATAAATTCCGTAATCCATTCCCTGCGCGAAAATATCTCCAGCCATGGTCAGTTTTGAGCCGTGGGCTCTTACCGCGGAATCAAAATTTTGTGCATAAAGCTCGATTTTCTGGCCTTCGGCGGAATCAAGGGTAATTTCACTTCCCGGAAATCCATAAACTGCGGGTTTTCCCGAAATCTGAGCGCCGGTAACGGTTACTTTTCCTTCGGAATCGATTCCGCTGTGGTTTTTTGCATAAATATAAGAACCGTTCTGAATAACAACGCCGGAACTTTCGTCATATATATAAATGCCTGCTCCGGAGGTTTCGGATTCCGCATAAATGAACGTTTTATCAAAGATAAGCGTCGAACCGTCGGATACTCCGAAAATATTGCCGTGGATATCTTCGCTTGCGGTGATTCCGTATCCGTTTCCTATAACGGTAATGGTTACGCCGCTTTCAATAAGTATTTGCTGATTCTGTGTAAAATTTCCGTGGAGTGTAATGGTTCCGCCGGTTCCCGCAAGGGAAGCAAAAGCGTCATCAAGATCTGTATATTCCGTTGTTACGCCGTTATAGGTTGCCGTCACCACCGGTGACTGTAACTCCTCGGCAAAAGCTTCCGCCGGAAAAACCCCGACCACCATAATAATGGCAATAATCATGCTGAAAATTCTTTTTTTCATATCTTTTCTCCTTTTTTAGGAATAGAATATAAGATTATTTTAAGGATTTTTTGCTTTTCTTTATTATAATTTATACATATATAAATTGGCAATTGTGAGTGTTTCCAAATTTAGTTATAAAATTTTATTATATTTGCGATATTGCATTTCCTTAAAAAGGTGAGGAATTTGTATTTTTTAACAAAAAAATACTCCGCTTAGGAAGTTCCCAAGCGGAGTATTCGTTTTTTCACTCTATGTGAAAATTAATGGTGGAGATGGGGGGAGTCGAACCCCCGTCCGAAAGCCCATTCACACAAACTTCTCCGGGTGCAGAATGTTGTTTAAGTTTCCCGAAAAAGGCGGACAGCATTCAAACTGCCCTTTCCGGTATTTTCCTGATACAACGGCGGTACGGAAAAAGCTCCCGCCGGTCGTTCACCGCTAATCGACGCCCTGTCCGAAGCCGCGGTACTCAACGGCAGAACGGCTGCTTAATTAAGCAGCGTAAGCTAATTTAGAATTGTTAGCGTTTATTGTTTTTACCCATTTTATAGAGGGCTGGGCGCCTCTACCCGCTATTCATGCTTCAAGACCCCCGTCGAAACCTTTACATCCCCATTTATAAGGCAAAGGTTTTTCCCGAAGGAAAAGCACTTTATCTTCTTTGTTCTTTTAAATGCCGCTCGATATCCCTTTGCATATCGCGCTTTGCGGCATCGTCGCGCTTATCATAAAGTTTTTTGCCGCGGCAAAGACCAACCGCAACTTTAACTCTTGAACCGCTGAAATAAAGTTCCAGCGGAACAAGGGTCATTCCCTGCTGCTGAATCGCCGCGTTAAGCTTCATAATTTCGCGTTTGTGCATCAAAAGCCGGCGAACACGAAGCGGATCACGGTTGAAAATATTTCCCTTTTCGTAAGGGCTTATATGCATTCCCTGAACAAAAATTTCGCCGTTTTTAATGTCGCACCAACTGTCCTTAAGGTTAACCTGGCCGGCACGGATGCTTTTGACTTCCGTTCCGAAAAGTTCGATTCCGGCTTCATATTTATCATCAACAAAATAGTCATGGAAGGCTTTTTTGTTGTTTGCAATGCTTTTTCTGGATTCCTTTTTATCCACTTTGTTTCGCCTCCTTTCTGCAAAGCCTTCCCCTTGAGGGGAAGGTGGCTTTTTGACAACTTGTTGTCAAAAAGACGGATGAGGTGTAACCCCGTTCTGATATAAACGGGCGGATAATACCCGCCCCTACGGTTTGGTTTTCTCCAAAAGGCGTTTTGAGCACCGTGCTCAAAACCCGTGCTCACATTCTGTTTCTGCCTTCAATGGCGCGGTAAAGGGTCACTTCGTCCGCATATTCAAGGTTTCCGCCAACGGGAATTCCGTAAGCAAGGCGGGAAACTATGACTCCGAGAGGTTTAAGCAAACGGGAAATATACATCGCAGTTGCTTCGCCTTCAACGGTGGGGTTTGTTGCCATAATAACTTCTTTAACTTCGCCGTCGGAAAGCCTTTCAAGAAGTTCCTTGATAAAAAGGCTTTCCGGGCCAACTCCGTCCATGGGAGAAATAAGTCCGCCGAGGACGTGGTAAAGTCCGTCATATTCCTTGGTGCGCTCAATTGCGATAACGTCCCGGGGGTCTTCAACAACGCAGATGGTGCTTCTGTCCCTTGTTTCGTCACAGCAAATGGCGCAGCGCGGCGCATCGGTTATGTTTTTGCAAACTTCGCAATATCCGATTTTTTCCCTTGCATCAAGAATCGCTTCGGCAAAGGCTTTTGCTTCCTCTTCCGGCATGCGGAGAACGTGGAAGGCAAGGCGCTGGGCGCTTTTTTTGCCTATTCCCGGAAGGCGCGCAAAATGTTCGGTAAGTTTTGTAAGCGGAAGTACGCGGTAGTTCATAATTTATCAGAACATTCCGGGAATGTTAAGGCTTCCGGTAATTGCGTTCATGGCGTCGGCGTTGGTTTTTTCAATGGTGGAAACTGCCTCGTTAACGCCGGCAACAATAAGATCCTGGAGCATTTCGATATCGTCCGGGTCAACAACTTCGGGTTTGATTTCGATTCCGAGCATTTCTTTTTTACCGTTCATGTGAATGGTGAGCATGCCGCCGCCAACGGTAAAATCATATTCCTTTTCGTCAAGCTCTGCCTGAAGATTGGCCATCTGTTCCTGCATTTTCTGAGCCTGTTTGATCATGCCCTGCATGTTGGAAGGGCCGCCGCCATATCCCTGGGGAAGTCTTGCTTTCATTATTATATTCCTCCGATTCTGGAAATTTTGTCGTTTTTATATCAAAGCTCTCCGATTCCCATTTCCGCCGCTCTTTTTGCAAGAGCCGCAAGAGGGTCATCCTCGGGCTTTTTTTCTGTTTTTTTATAAGGTCCGATGCCGTAACGGGTTCCGCAAACTTCGGTTATCGCGTTTTTGATAACTTCCTTTGCGTCGCCGGTTTTCTGCATATAATCGATAAAGAAATCGTTTTGGGAATCTATAAGAACCCTTCCGTTTATTAGATAGGCCTTGGAATCTTTAAGGAAAGAATAGAGCATTCCGTTTTTTCCTCTGATAATTTCAACAGCCTCTTCCCAATTCTGGAATTCCGGCTCGGAAGACTGTTCCGTTTCAAAAACGGGTTTTGGTTCTTCCAAAACAACTTCTTCATAAACCGGGGCGGGTTCCGCCTTCGGAACCGTTTCCGTCGCCGGAACGTTTTTTACCGCCGGCGCAACGCCCCTTGCTTTAAGAAGAACAACTTCCTTTTCAAGTTTTTCAATTCTTGCAAGAAGCGCTTCCTGGCTTTGGGTCAAAGCCGGGGAACAGAGTTTTACCAGCGCAAGTTCAAATTCAAGGCGCTTGGAAGCGCTTTTGGACATTTTAACAAGGGTATCCTGCAAAACGGAAACCGCGTGGAAAATTTCCGCCTGGGAAAATTCCTTCGCCTGTTTTTCCGTCCGCAAAAGTTCGCCGGGCATAAGTTTTAAAATCGCCGAAGCGTCCTTCGCGCAGGAAACTATCATAAGATTTCTGAAATGGTTTATAAGTTCGTCGCAGATTCTTGAAACGTCCGCGGAACCTTCGTAAAGTTTATCCACCGTTTCGAGCACCGCGGAAATATCTTTAAGGGCAATTTTATCCGTAAGCTCAAAAAGATATTCCCTTCCGGCAAGGCCGGCGCAGCGGCTTACGGTTTCCGCGGTAACAGTTTCGCCGGAAGAACGGCAGATATCAAGAAGCGAAAGAGCGTCGCGCATTCCGCCGTCCGCAAGTTTTCCGATAAGCATCGCGCCTTCGTCGTCGATGTCGATATGTTCCATTTTGCAGACGAATTTAACTCTTTCCGCAATAACTTCCGGAGGCATTCTTCGGTAATCGAAGCGCATGCAGCGGGAAAGAATTGTTGCGGGAAGGCGGTGGACCTCCGTTGTTGCAAGGATAAAAATAACGTGCTCCGGCGGTTCCTCCATAATTTTAAGAAGGGCGTTTGCCGCTTCCTTGGTGAGCATATGGGCTTCGTCTATGATATAAACTCGGTATTTTGCAACGGCCGGGGTAAAATTCGCTTCGGAGCGAAGGTCGCGGATATCGTCTATGTTTCGGTTGGAAGCGGCGTCCATCTCGGTGATATCGAGGAGGGAGCCGTCATCAATTCCGCGGCAGATTTCACATTCGCCGCAGGGTTCGCCGTCTTTTTCGTAAGGGCAGTTAACTGCCTTCGCAAGGATTTTGGCGCAGGTGGTTTTTCCGATTCCCCTGCTTCCGGTAAAAAGATAGGCATGGCCGAAGGTTTTTTCGGAAACTTCTTTCGAAAGGACGGAAGTTATGTGTTCCTGTCCCGCAACGTCACGGAAAAAGCGCGGGCGGTATTTTCGATAAAGCGCCTGATACATATAATTTCCTCCTTTTCGAACTTCAAAAGGCTTCTCCTTGAGGAGAAGCTGGATTTTGCCGAAGGCAAAAGACTGATGAGGTGTAGCCGCAAAGATACGGCACTGCAAAAAAACAACACCTCATCCGCCGCGGCTTACGCCATGCGGCACCTTCCCCTCAAGGGAAGGCAAAATATAAAAACGCGGATATGTGCTTTATCACACGGCACACAGATTTGTCTGCGGCACCCAAAAAGACCGCTTAATGCTGCTCGGTTCCCCGCCTGACATGGTTCACGGTTTTTTGTCGCACAGGACCCATATGCCGCATGACAAAGCGCAGATCCGCGCCGTCATTCCGTTTTTATTAAGAATCAGAACTTAAGATCTTACTCTGCGGAAACTTCCTCGGTGGGTTCTTCACAGCAGATTTCCTCTTCCGGGAATTCTTCAAAAACATCTTCATCACAGCAGCAATCGCAGCAATCTTCGCAGCAGCAGCCTTTTTTCTTGGTAAGGAAATAAACAGCGGCGGCGCCGGCGGCGATAAGTGCAAGAGCACCGACAACAATTCCAATAATAGTACCGAATTTCATGGATTTACCACCTTTCAAAAACTTTTCTGTTTTTCTTTTTATTTTAAGCTTTTTTGCTTCAAATTTATCATAAGCGTCAACGATGGTTCGCATTGTTTCAATGGCGGTGATAAGATTCATCGGAAACGCCTTCCTTCAAAAAAATTTTACTGTATAGTAAATAATAACACATATTTTCCTTTTCGGCAAGTGCCAATATATAAATTAATTGTTATTTAACAAATCTATTCCGTCACAGATGCTTTTAAAAACCGGCGCGGCAAAATCTCCGCCGGAATCCATCCCTTCCGCAAAAACAGCCACGGCAAATTCCGGCTTTTCCGCAGGGTAAAACCCGATGAACCAGGCGTGGATTATTTCGTTCCCGTTTTCGTCAAACTGGCCGGTCTGGGCGGAAGCGGTTTTTCCGCCGGCGCTTCCGTTTTTGGGTTTTGCGTTTGCGCCGCTTCCTTTTTCAACAACGTTTATCATCATTTTTCTTAAAATTTCCGCGGTTTTTTCGCTCATAACCGGGTTTGCGGCGTAATCGGGAGTTTCGCTCCAGATTCCGTTTTTGTCATAGGTTCCGAGAACAATTTTCGGCGTAACCGCCTTTCCCCCGTTTGCAACCGCCGAAGCAAGAACCCCAAGCTGGACCGGCGTTGCAAGAAGTTTTCCCTGGCCGAAGGCAAAACTTGCAAGAACGGTTTTTGCGGAAAGTTCCTCTTCCAAGGGAAGATTTCCCCCGGCGGCGGAAAAATTTTCGCCGAAATCCACGGAACTTCCGAAGCCGAGGTTTTTTGCGGTTTCAAGGATTTTTTCTCCGCCGGTTTCAAGCGCAAGGTTTATAAAATATGGGTTGCAGGAAATTTCCAGCGCCTTTTCCATATCAATTTCGCCGTGGCCGTTTTCCCAATGGCATTTATAAATTTTCCCCTCGACCTCGATTTTTCCGGTACATTCAAAAGTTTTTTCCGGCAAAATCCCGCTTTCCAAAGCCGCCGCCGCAACGACGATTTTCCATGTGGAACCCACGGAATATGCGGAAAAAGCGCGGTTTATAAACGGCGAATTTTCCGCATCCAGGTAATCCGCGATTTTATCCTGTTCAAATTCCGGAAAGGAAGCGCAGGCAAGGATTTCGCCGTTTTTAACGTCCATAACAACCGCGGCGCCTTTTTCCACTCCTTTTGAAAGGGCTTTTTCCGTAATTTTCTGGATTTTTGAATCCAGGGTTAAAACAACGCCGCTTTTTTCAAAAACTTTTTCTTCGTCAAGCAAAATTTCTTCGCCGGAAAGGAGCTTTCCGGTTCCGTCGGCGTAATAGGAAACGGTTGTTTTGCTCCCGTTTTCGGAAAGAAAATCCTCGAAGCTTTTTTCAATTCCAAAAACGCCTTTTCCTCCGTTCATATATCCCACAACGTGAACCGCAAGGGAATTTTCGGAATATCTTTCCGGGAAGGAAAAATTATAGATTCCCGCTCCCTCGACAATTTTTCCGCCGGTATCAAGAACCGAAGGTTCCTTTTTTGAAAAAACTTCCGCAAGGCTGTCCCGGTCAAAAAAATCCCCAATTACCGAAAGATCCAGAATATCCGGAAAAACAAGAATCCTCCGCTTTTGGTTTTTATTGACCAGCGGTTCAAGGTTACGGTCAAAAATTCCCGCCCGGGTTTTTGAAAGTTCAAGTGTCCTTCTGCTTTGAAGCGCCGCGGCGTTTTTCGAAATTCCTTCGCCGGAAATTTTCCCGACCCTTAAAATCAGCGCGCCCATAATAACCAGAAAAACGCAAAAGAAAGAAACCATTCTTTTTTTCAAGAAAAACGCACCTCCCCTTATTAAAAAATTCTTCCCCGATAAAAAAACAAATAATCAAAAATTTTTAAAAAAAGTTGTTGACAAACGGAAAAGGTTTTGATATAATAACTCTTGCATTCGAGAAATGCGGTAGTGCTGGAATAGGCAGACAGGCACGTTTGAGGGGCGTGTGTCTTTGACGTATGGGTTCAAGTCCCATTTACCGCACCAAAAGGTCGTTAACTTTTGTTAACGACCTTTTTTGTTTATAAAATTAAAAACGGAGGAAAAGAACATGGAAAAATTTATCCCTTTTGAAAAGCTTTCCAAGAAAAAGCAACGCGAACTCAACGCAATCCGCCGAAAAGACTGGAACGGAATTAACCCCGTAACAAGAAAATCCGAAAACCCGAAGGCATATAATAGAAAGCGGCACAGAACCGATTTTGATTTCGATTCTGTGCCGCTTTGTTTTTCTTAATTTTCCCTCATCCGTCTTTTCGGCCTTCAGCCGAAAATCCACCTTCCCCCAAGGGAAGGCTTATTCGGAAATTTTTACGGAAACTCCGTTTACCTCAACGCCTTCGTCCGCAGGGATCATAATATATTTTCTTCCATCAACAACCTTTGTTTCAACAAGATAGGAAAATTCCGGCGCAACGGAAATTTTAACCTGGGGAGTTACCACCTCGAACTTTTTGCTTTCGATTATGTTCTGGGGTTTTAAGGGTTTGTCCTCGCCGAACTGTTTTTTAACTTTTTCCTTGAAAACTTCCACCTTTTCCTTTGTAACGCCGCTGTTTTCAAGAATATCGCCAACTTCCCGGGTGCTTAAATCGAGCGGCTGGGGGTCCTTGCTTTCCTTATGCTCAACAATTCGCTCGCAAATCTGTTCATGCACCGCCTGGATGATATCAAAGCTGCAGTCCTCCTCAAGAGTTTCGGTAAGCACTTCCTGAAAAGTCATCTTCTGCTCGCCTGCGGACATCGGAATTTCGGTTTTAAAAACGGAACCGATAAATTCCTCCTGCATCATATCCGTGTTTTTGGTATAGAAAAGGGCGTTATAGATGTTGGTGGCTCTGTCATCAAAGCAGGGGAACATAAATCCCATTTCCGGTGCCGCAACGGTCTGGGGAAAGGTGCAGTTGTGGAAAGCACTCTGGTCAATTACATATCCGAGTTCGGTTTTGCTTTCGTTAACCGGGCAGACGGAACAGACAAAATAGTTGAAAACGCTTTCGGAAGCGTCCTCGACGGAAAGCTCATCGGTGCCTTTAAAAGGAACGTCATAATGATCCGCGCCGAGAAGGATTATGTAGTTGCAGTCAAGATTAACCGCGGGGATTATCTTTTTATAAAGTTCCTCCCGAAGCTCGGCGTTTCCGATATCCTTGCGGATATCCATAAGGAGCTTGTGCTCTTCGCCTTCCATAACCTGCTGGGTGGAAAACTCGATATCAATAAGGTTTTTTCCAAGGGAACCGGAAAGGGCTTTTTTAAAAAGCGCCATATATCTTTCCCCTTCGGATTGGGGCATTGTTGCAACCGGTTCTTCAATATAAGCGATGATTTCCTTCATCTGGTTTACAAAACAGCCGTAAACCTTGCTGATGCAGTTTTTATCAAGGGCAAGGCGGCGGCGGATTTCGTTAAGTTCTTTCTGGTTCATTAAGCTACCTCTTTCGGCATAAAATTACGGTTTATATTGTAGCACATTTTTTCTTTCCGTTCCAGCCAAAAAAACTTTTCCGCTTCTCGCTTTTTCGTTTTATTTATGATATTATTACATTATATTTTTATTAAACCCCTTCGGAGGAACTATGTACGAAATTATCAAAACCTGCGGAAAAGCCCGCAAAGCAAGGCTCGAAACTCCCCATGGCGTTATCGAAACCCCGGTTTTTATGAATGTGGGAACGGCCGCCGCAATCCGCGGCGGAGCTTCCACCGATGACCTTCGGGAAATCGGAACCCTTGTTGAACTTTCAAACACCTATCATCTTCATATGCAGCCCGGCGAAGAACTTATTTCCCGGCTTGGCGGACTTCATAAATTTATGAACTGGGATAAACCGATCCTTACGGATTCCGGCGGCTTCCAGGTTTTTTCCCTTCAGAAAATCCGCCGCATTAAGGAAGAAGGCGCATATTTTACTTCCTACATCGACGGAAGAAAGATTTTTATGGGTCCGGAAGAATCCATGCAGATCCAGTCCAAACTTGGAAGCGATATTGCCATGGCTTTTGACGAATGCATCGAAAACCCCGCTCCGCGGGATTACGTTGAAAAATCCGTTGCGAGAACCACCCGCTGGCTTAAAAGATGCATTGATGAGCACCGCCGGCTTTCCCTTGAGCACGGAACAATCAATCCCGGCCAGCTCCTTTTCGGAATCAACCAGGGCGGAACCTATGACGATATCCGGGTTGAGCACATGAAGGAAATTGCAAAAATCGAAGGCCTCGACGGCTACGCCATCGGCGGACTTTCCGTTGGTGAAAGCGCCGAGGAAATGTACCGGATAATCGATGCCGTCGAACCGCATATGCCAAAGGACAAACCCCGCTATCTTATGGGTGTCGGAACCCCACTTAACATTCTCGAAGGGGTTCACCGGGGAATCGACTTTTTTGACTGTGTTCTTCCACTTAGAAACGCCCAGCACGGAAATGTTTTTACCTGGAACGGAAAAGTCCGCATCCTTGCGGAAAAGTTTAAATTTGACGGCTCGCCCATTGACGAAAACTGCGGCTGCCCTGCCTGCAGAAGTTACAGCAAAGGCTATATCCGCCACCTTTTAAAGGCGGACGAACGCCTTGGAATGCGCCTTTGCGTTCTCCATAACCTTTGGTTTTATAATGAGATGATGGCGAAGATTCGCGAGGAAATCGAAAACGGAACCTTTGAGGAATTTTATCGGAAATACAGAGATATTCTGGATAAACAGGTGTGACAACAAGTCTTTTTTATAAAAGCTGCCAAACCCTCCGGGTTACCTGTAATCCCTCATCCGTCTTTTTGCAACAAGTTGCAAAAATCCACCTATACTCTTGCGGTGCCCAAAATATTCTTCGGCATACGCCTTGAATATTTTGACCGCGGCGCCAAACCCTGTTTGCTTCATCGTCCACAGGACGCGCTTCACAGGCTTTGCCCTCTGGGAAGGCTTATAAAAAAGCGCTCCCTTTAAAAAAGGGAGCGCTTTTTATTATGCGCCGCGTTCCTCTCTGGGTCTGAAAAGCAAAGTAATCCCCCAAGCGGCACCTACGCCCACCAGGGTATAAACAACTCTGCTCAAAAGCGCTTCCGGACTTCCGAAAAGCCAGGCAACAAGGTCAAAATCCAAAAGGCCGATAAGTCCCCAGTTAAGTCCGCCGATTATAATAAGCAGAAGGGCAATACGGTCAACCCATGTAATGGCGCTCATATCCATATAAAAAACATCTCCTTTTTTATTTTAATCCTATTTTTGCCGAAAAATTATTAAATATTCCTTAATATTCCGAAAAGTGTTTTGCAACGGACTTAATTATATGTTATTATATCTAAGATACATTAAAAATTTTTCCCGCAAAAAGGATTGTTGATATGATAAAAAAATTTGTTTCGCTTTTTCTTTGCATTTTAACCGTAATTTCCGTTGCCGTTCCGGCTTTTGCAAAAACCCCTTCCTCCGAAATAATTTCCGAAACCTGGTGCGTAATGGATTCCAAAACCGGCCAGATTCTTATCGGCGGAAACGAAAACGCAAAACGCGAACCCGCTTCCATAACCAAAATCCTTACCTGCGCCATGGCTCTTGAGCGCCTTGACCCCAAGGCAAAATACACTTTTTCAAAAGAAGCCGCAAGTTACGACAAAGCCAGCACCCACCTTGCCTTTTCCGAAGGTGAAACCTGCACCATCGAGGACCTTCTCTATGGCGCAATGGTGGAATCCGCCAACGATTGCGCCATGGCTCTTGCGGATGCTTCCGCCGGAAGCCAGCTTGCCTTTGTCCGCCTTATGAACGAAAAACTTGCGGAGCTTGGCTGTACCGGTTCCCATTTTTCAAACGCCACCGGCATGCCGGAAATGAACCATTATTCCACCGCAAGGGATATGGCCATAATAACAAAATATGCCCTTTCCGTCCCGGGATTCATGACCTATTTTTCCGCCTGGGAATGGAAGATTCCGGAAACCAACAAAAACAGTGAACGAACTTTTGGAACCCACCACGCAATGATTGTCGGAAGCCAGTATAACGCCACCCACGGCTACGATTATGCCACCGGCGGAAAACTCGGCTGGACGGAAGAAGCTCTTCACACCGCCGTTACAACCGCTTCCAACGGCGAAATGGACCTTATCTGCGTTGTTATGAAAAGCAAAAACAAAAACACAAAATATAAGGATTCCCGCCTTCTTCTTGATTATTGTTTCGAAAATTTCAAAAACGTTGAAATCCCCGTAACCGTTAAAAAATCCAAGCTCAACGTTTACGAAGAAAACGAACTTTACGGCGAAATGACCGTTTACCCCATGGCGGCAATAAACGTCCTTCTTACCGGGGATATGACTTCTTCCGATATTTCCGTAAAGGCGAACATTCCGGAATCCTGCCAGCTTTCGGAAGTAAGCAGCGTTGCGCTCGAAATTTCCTTCAAAAAAACAAGCGAAAACATGGCGACCTCGCCTTTCAAAATTTCTCCGGAATATCATATTGTTAAGGAATCTTCCGTAATTTCCTCCGAAGCGGAAATTAAAAACGAAAAAAGCGAATTCCGCTGGTGGATTTTTATTGTTATTCCCCTTGGAATAATAACCGCCCTTGCGGTAATCATTCTTATAATCCGCGCATATAATATCAGGAAGTATAACCGTCTTCGCAAGCACAGACATTACAGAAGGCTTGGGCACGACAGATAAAAAACTCTTGCATTCCGCTTTTTATTATGATATATTAAATTTAATATTATAAATGCGATGACCGGGAGAAGTAACCGAAAAACTTGAGCACCAGAGATGTGGACGTTTGCTGAGAGTTCACTTGTTTGAGCACGGTGAAATGCACCCGACGAGCACAAAACGGGAACGCCGCTTTTTATGAGCACGGGTAAGTATCGTTTTGCGGAAAGCCACCGTTACCGGCGCCGGGTTGTCAGACCCGATGAGATATAAACCGGAGTGGAACCGCGATAAATTTGTTTTTTACCGCCTCCGTCACAAAGAAATTTGTGGCGGAGGTTTTTTTATTTGCCTTCTCCTTAAGGGGAAGCCTTTGGAAAGGAGAGAATTTTATGTTTTCCGGACTTAAAAAGGATATTTACGCCGTCCGCGACCGCGACCCGGCGGCGCCTTCCGCGTTCAAAGTTCTTCTTCTCTATTCCGGACTTCACGCAATAATGTGGCACCGGCCGGCATTCTGGCTCTGGAACCACGGTTTTAAATTCACCGCCCGCGCCCTTTCCCAAATTGTTCGCGGATGCACCGGGGTAGAAATTCACCCGGCGGCAAAAATTGGCCGCGGGGTCCTTATTGACCACGGTTCCGGCGTTGTAATCGGCGAAACCGCCGAAGTCGGCGATAACTGCACCATTTATCAAGGGGTCACCCTTGGCGGTACCGGTAAGGAAACCGGAAAACGCCACCCGACCCTTATGAACAACGTAATTGTCGGCGCCGGCGCAAAGGTCCTTGGCCCTTTTACCGTTGGTGAAGGTGCAAAAATCGCCGCCAACGCCGTTGTTCTTAACGCAATTCCGGAATATTCAACCGCCGTGGGCGTTCCCGCAAGGGTTGTCCGTCAGCACGGAAAAAAGTTTGTTCCGGCGGAAAAGCTGGACCAGGTACACATCCCGGACCCCGTTTCCCAGGAAATCTGCAAGCTCTATATGGAAATTGACCGTCTTAAAGCGGAGCTTGCGGAAATAAAAAGCCATGAATGAGAATAATTTTCCAAAGAGAAAACACCCGAGGCTCGTATATTATGATTACAGCAAAAGCGGATATTATCATGTTACTATTTGCACCGAAGGACGAAAGCCTTTTCTTTCTACGGTAGGGCGGGGGCTTGCTCCCGCCGCAAATACGGTAACGCTTACCGAAATCGGTAAAATTGCAGAAGAACAATTATTGCTGCTTGAATCCAGATATCCTTTTGTCAAGATTGACAGGTATGTAATCATGCCGAACCATATACACATTATTTTTGCATTATTTGGCAAAACGGCGGGAGCAAGCCCCCGCCCTACATTATCTGATATCGTTTGTGCATACAAATCGCGCACAACAAGAATTTGCAACAAGCTTTTGCAAACACCCGGAAGAAAAATTTTCCAAATATCTTTTTATGACGAAATAATCCGCAACCAGGCGGCTTATGACGAAATTTCAAAATACATCTTCGAAAACCCGATGAAATGGGAGGAAGATGAATTATATTGTATAAAATAAAACCTTTGTGCACACATTGACCTGGTCGTGAAACGCAGGTTGGGGTAATCCCTCATCCGTCCGCTTCTCGGCCACCTTCCCCTCTGGGAAGGCTATTTCAATATAAAGGAGACCCAGAAATGAAAGTTTTTAACACAATGACAAGACAGAAGGAGGAACTTGTTCCCCTTACCCCCGGCGAATTCAAAATTTATGCCTGCGGACCCACCGTTTATAACTTTATCCACATCGGCAACGCAAGACCCATCTGCGTTTTCGACGTTCTCCGCCGCTATCTTGAATTCCTTGGCAACAAAGTAACCTTTGTCCAGAACTTCACCGACGTTGACGATAAAATCATCAAACGCGCAAACGAGGAAGGCATTACCTCCGCGGAAGTTGCTGAAAAATATATCGCGGAATATAAAAAAGACGCCGAGGGTCTTGGCGTAAAACCCGCTTCCATTCATCCGAAGGCAACCGAAAACATGGCAAAAATCATCGAAATTGTCGAAAGCCTTGTGGAAAAAGGCTACGCCTATCCCCTTTCCGACGGCTCCGTTTATTTCCGTGTCCGCAAATTTGATGAATACGGCAAACTTTCTCACCAGGACGTTTCCGACCTTGAATCCGGCGCAAGAATCGAAGCAGACTCCGAAAAGGAAGATCCGCTTGATTTCTGCCTTTGGAAAGCCGCAAAACCCGGCGAACCCAGCTGGACTTCTCCCTGGGGCGAAGGCAGACCCGGCTGGCATATCGAATGCACTGCTATGATCAAAAATCACCTTGGCGAAACCATTGATATCCACTGCGGCGGCCAGGACCTTATCTTCCCCCACCACGAAAACGAAATTGCCCAGGGCGAATGCTGCACCGGCCACGAATATGCCCGTTATTGGATGCACAACGGCTATATCAACGTTGATAACGTAAAAATGTCCAAATCCCTCGGAAACTTCTTCACCGTCCGTGACGTTGCGGAAAAATACGGCTATGAACCCATCAAATATATGATGATCCAGGCACATTACAGAATGCCCCTTAACTATACCCTTACCGTAATCGAATCCGCAAAGGCTTCCCTTGAAAGAATGTACACCTGCCGCGATAACCTTGATTTTGCCATTGAAAACGCACCGGCAGAAAACCAGGGCGGCGAAGAGGAATTCATCGCAATGCTCGCGGAGAAAAAACAGGCATTCATCACTGCCATGGACGATGACCTTAACACCGCAGATGCTGTTGCTGTAATTTTTGACCTTGTCCGCGAAATCAACACCTTCATCACAGCACCCCACGCAAAATCCGCCCTTGAAGCGGCGGCGGAACTTTTCGATTCCCTTACCAATGTTCTCGGAATCCTTTATAACCGCAAGAAAGAAAGCCTTGAGGAAGAGGTTGAAAATCTTATTGCCGCGCGCCAGGCCGCAAGAAAAGAACGCAACTGGGCCGAAGCAGACAGAATCCGCGACGAACTTAAAGCAATGGGAATTGTCCTTGAGGATACCCCCCAGGGCGTTAAATGGAAAAAGGCATAATTATGGAACTTGAACAGACCTATACTTTCCGCACAGACACCGGAACCCAGAACGAAAACCGCGCGCTTACTCTTTCGGCTCTTCAGCGCATAATCGTTGTTATTTCCGAAGAACATCTTGAAAACATCGGGCTGGACGTTCCGTTCCTGATGAGAGAATACGGCGTTTCCTGGGTTCTTCTTTCGATAAGCGTCGATATAAAATCTCCCATTCGTGACGGGGAAAGACTTTCCGTAAGAACCTGGCACACGGAGAAAAAAGGAGTTTATTTCCGCCGCGAAATTGAAGTTTGCCACCCGGACGGAAGCGTTGCCGCTGTTGCGGCAACTTTCTCTTCAATTTTCGATATGAAGAGCCGCCGCCTTTCCACCGACCCGGAAGTTCTTGAAAAGGTTAACCAGCTTGGAAACGGCAGAAAACTTCTTGATGCGGAAAGCCGCATCCGAATCAAGCCGGAGGATTTTCCCGTTGTTATGACCCAAAAGGTTATGCCAAGCTGGCTCGATTCCCTCGGCCATGTGAACAACTTCCGCTACGGCGACCTTATTACGGATGCTCTCCCAGATGAAATCAGAGCAAACCTCGGAAATCTTTCCAGATATGAAATCGGTTTTACCGGCGAACTTCGCCTTGGCGAAAGCGTTGAACTTCGGCTTAAGGAGGAAAACGGCGAAATTTTTGCCGCCGGAATCCGTTCCACCGACGGAAAACCCGCTTTCCTTGCAAAACTTGCTTTCTGAAAAAATCACCGCTCATGGCGTACCCCGTAACGGAGTACGCCTTTTCTTTTTAATTTTAACGGAACGCAGACACCCTTAGCACGGCGAAGAAGTACCCTTATGGCAGACAACGTTCCCTACGGTAACGCGACCTGCAAAACGGGCGGATAATATCCGCCCCTACGGTTGGAATGGTTGGTTTATTAAAACGCTGTAGGGGCGACCCTTGCGGTCGCCCGCTATGAAGGAACTCCTCCGTCTTTTTGTTTGAAAAGCGAACAAAAATCCACCTCCCTTTAACAAGGGAGGCTAAAGAAAAGGCACCGCAAAGCGGTGCCTTTTCTTTTTTTATAAATTATTCTTCAGAAGCGGGTTCTTCGGAAACAGCTTCTTCCGAAACCGGTTCTTCAATTACCGGAGCGGGCGGGTTCATAATATCCTCAAATTCCTTGCCGGTAACTTTTTCCTTATCCATAAGAACAGCGGCGACGGCGTCGAGTTTGTCGCGGTGTTCACGAAGGATGGATTCGGTTTTTTCATAAGCTTCGTCAACAAGGCGGCGGATTTCGCTGTCGATATCGGAAGCGATATCATCGGAATAATGTTTGTTCTGTCCGTAATCTCTTCCAAGGAAAACCTCGTTTTCATCGGAACCATATACAACCGGGCCGAGTTTTTCGCTGAAGCCGTAGCGGGTAACCATGTTTCTGGCGATTCTGGTGGCTCTTTCAAGGTCGTTGGAAGCTCCGGTGGAAATATCGCCAAGGACGATTGCTTCCGCAACACGTCCGCCAAGAAGGGTGCAAAGTTCCTCTTCCATATATCTCTTGGTGACGTAGTTTCTGTCTTCAACGGGAAGGCTCATGGTGTAGCCGCCGGCATAACCTCTGGGAACGATGGAAATTTCGTGAACCGGATCCTGGGTTTCGCAGAAATAGGTTACAACCGCGTGGCCTGCTTCGTGGTAGGAGGTAAGGCGCTTATCCTTATCGCTTACTTTTCTGGATTTCTTTTCCGGGCCGGCAACAACCTTAATGGTTGCTTCCTCGATTTCCTTCATGGTGATGGCTTTCTTTTTGCGTCTTGCGGCAAGAAGGGCGGCCTCGTTGGTAAGGTTTTCAAGTTCCGCGCCGGTAAAGCCCGCGGTGGATTTTGCGATTACGCTAAGGTCAACGTCCGGGCCAAGGGGTTTGTTCCTGGTGTGGATTTTAAGAATAGCTTCGCGTCCTTCAACGTCCGGAGCGCCGACCACGATCTGGCGGTCGAAACGACCGGGACGAAGAAGCGCCGGGTCAAGGATATCCGCGCGGTTGGTCGCGGCCATTACGATAATTCCGGTGTTGTTGCCAAAGCCGTCCATCTCAACAAGAAGCTGGTTAAGGGTCTGTTCGCGTTCATCGTGTCCGCCGCCAAGTCCTGCGCCTCTATGGCGGCCTACAGCATCGATTTCGTCAATGAAGATGATTGCGGGAGCGTTTTTCTTTGCTTCGCCGAAAAGGTCACGAACACGGCTTGCGCCGACGCCGACGAACATTTCAACAAAGTCGGAACCGGAAATGGAGAAGAAGGGAACCCCTGCTTCGCCGGCAACCGCCCTTGCAAGAAGGGTTTTACCGGTACCGGGCTGGCCCATAAGGAGAACGCCTTTCGGAATTCTTGCGCCGAGGGCGTTGAACTGGTTCGGGTGTTTAAGGAATTCAACGATTTCCTCAAGTTCCTCTTTTTCTTCGTTGCAGCCCGCAACGTCTTTAAAGGTTGTGGGTTTGTCGCCGGCTTTGTCCTTATATTTTGCTTTGGCAAAATCCATAACTTTGCCGCCGCCCTGCTGACGCATCATAAAGAACCAGAAAACCGCCATGGCTCCGATAAGAAGAAGGGTCGGAATCATGGAAACCCACCAGGGAGTTTCCTTTATCGGAAGGTAATCCGGATTCATCTGGGTTGCGGAAAAACCGTTGCGCTCGTTTATAACCTCGATATCGTTAAGGAAAACGGAAACGTTCGGAACAAGGTATTCCATTTTTTCGCCCTTATCTTTTCCTTCGGCAGGCTTTTTGGTAAGGGTAAGTTCGCCGGTTCCAAGGTCGAGGACATAACTTTCGACCTCCGCGTTTTCAAAAAGCTGGAGCACTTCGTAATATTTAGGTTTTACTTCTTCTTCCTTGTTCATGGTGAACATAAGGGAAGTAAGGAAAAGAAGAAGCACGAGCGCCGCAACATATGTGACAATGGTTTTAATTTTGCTGTTCAAAAAAATATCAACTCCGAGTTTATATTATGAAAGGCTTCTCCTTGAGGAGAAGCTGTCACCGAAGGTGACTGATGAGGTGTATCTACGGCAATACAGCCTTGCGGAATGTAAAGGCAGTTTTATTTTTCGTAAATTTCGGGTTTAAGAACGCCGATGTAAGGAAGGTGGCGGTACTGCTGGTCATAATCCAGGCCGTAACCTACAACAAATTCGTCCGGAACGGTGAAGCAGAAATAATCCGCGGCAACGTCCGCAATTCTGCGTTCCGGTTTATCAAGAAGGGTTGCGATTCTGATGGAAGCGACGTTTCTCTGGCTGAGGATCTTTTTAAGATAGGAAAGGGTCATTCCGCTGTCGAGAATATCTTCAACAATAAGGATATCTTTTCCGGAAAGATCGTGGTCAAGGTCTTTGATAATTTTAACAACGCCGGAGGATTTTGTTCCGCCGCCGTAGCTGGAAACAGACATAAAGTCGATGTTAAGCGGAATGGAAATTGCCCTCATAAGGTCGCCCATAAAAATAATGGAACCTTTAAGAACCGCAACAAGGAAAAGGTTTTTCCCTTCATAATCCTTGCTGATTTGTTTTCCCATTTTTTTAACGGCTTTTTTAATGTCTTTTTCGGAAATAAGGATTCTTTCGATGTCTTCTTCGATAGTATGCATTTTAACGCTTCCCTTTCATCAGAAATCTTTTTTTATTTTTTGCGGATTTTTATTGCCGCAACGCTGACTGTTTTTTCGGAAAGCCTTGCGCGTCTTGCGGCGCCAAGACCTTCGACCCAGAGCACCCCTTCATCATCGGCCACAACCGCGACGGAATTTCTTTCTTCCGCGGGGATTTTTTCTTCGATGAAAAGTTTTTTAAGGGTTTTCGTTCCGCCGTGGATATCGGCTTTGTCGCCTTCGGTTCTTGAACGAAAAACCGCCTTGCCCTGAATTTTATCAAAATCAAATGTATCTTTTAAGACAAAATTATTAATTTTATATGAATTTTTAAATTCATCGTAAGAAACAAGTGAAACTTCGGCGGTTTTTTCCGGGGAAATTTCAAATTTTCCCGGGGAAAAATCCGTTTTAACAATTCCCGGGGATTTTTCCGCTTTTACCTCTTTAAAAACAATCCCGTTTTTCTGGACGAGGTATTCGTTTTTGGAAAGTTCTTCTTTAAAATCTTCCCCGCCGAACCTTTCCGCAAGGCGAAGGGTCCGTTCAAAATCAAAGGCAAAGCCGAATTTTTCAAGAATCATCGCCGCGGCCCTGTTTTTTAAAGCCGGATGCGCTTCTTTAAGAACTTTTCCGTCGAAGCCTTTTTCTGTTTTGGATTTTAAAAGAAGTTTTTCCGCCTCAAAATCCAAAAAATCCCTGGATTCGGAAAGGTTTTTCAAAAGGCGGAGGAACGCTTTTTCAAAACCCGGGTTTATTTCCTTCATCACCGGAACAACCCCATGGCGGATTTTGTTCCGGGTGTATTCATCCGTAAGGTTGGTGCTGTCGGTAACGTAATCGACCCCATGCTCATCCGCATAAGCTTCAATTTGCTCCCTCGAAAATTCGATGAGCGGGCGGATTATTTTTCCGCGCACCGGCGGAATTCCGCAGATTCCGGAAAGGGAAGCTCCCCTTGCGGAATTGAAAATATATGTTTCCGCGCAGTCCGAAAGGCTGTGGGCGGTAGCAATTTTTGCGTTTTCGCCAAGTTCTTCGGCGCAATGCTCGAAAAATTCGTAGCGGAGCTTTCTTCCGGCCTCCTCGGTGCTCAAGCGGTGCTTTTCGGCATATTCCGTAACGTTCGCGCTTAAAACCCGACATTCTATGCCGTATTTTTCGCAAAGGGAGCGGACAAAAGCTTCGTCCCGGTCGCTTTCGCTTCCGCGGAGATTGTGGTTAATATGCGCGCAAAGGATTTTGAAACCCATT
Source organism: Oscillospiraceae bacterium (assembly GCA_017521825.1). Lineage (GTDB taxonomy): Bacteria > Bacillota > Clostridia > Oscillospirales > Ruminococcaceae > UMGS1668. The sequence continues at coordinate 20,812 of JAFXBK010000090.1, read as the reverse complement.
TCTGTGCTCAGCTTCCAAAGGATATGGAGAAGAACGGAGGAATCGCATCCGCCGGAAACCGCCGCAACAACTCCGCCGCAATTTTCGAGCATTTTGTGGTGCTCAACAACCTTTTTTACCGCTTCAAGGTCAAGCGGCGCGGTGCTCATCGGTCTTCCTCCAAAGTTGTGAACTTGGTGAACTGGCCGTCCCAGCAAAGGGTTGCGGTTCCGGTTTCGCCGTGGCGGTTTTTCGCAACGATAACTTCAACGGTATCCGCTTCCGGGGTGGCAACGCCTTCCTGCTGCTGGTAATAGGATTCGCGGTAAAGGAACATTACGATATCCGCATCCTGCTCGATTGAACCAGATTCACGAAGGTCGGAAAGCATAGGCTTATGACCCTGGCGGCTTTCGGTTCCACGGGAAAGCTGGGAAAGAACGATTACCGGAACGTTAAGTTCCTTCGCCATGAGTTTGAGGTTTCTGGTCATTTCGGAAACTTCCTGAACGCGGTTATCACTGCGTTTCCCGGAGGACATAAGCTGGAGATAGTCGATTATAACAAGGTCAAGGTTCTTGACGCGACGGAGCTTCGCCTTCATTTCCGAAACGGTGATACCGGCGGTATCGTCTATAAGGATATTGGCTTTGTTAAGCATCTGTGCCGCTTCCGCAAGCCTTGTCCAGTCGGAAGGCTCGAGAGAACCGATCCTGAGCTTCCAGCTTTCCACCATTGCTTCACAGGAAAGCATTCTGGAGGTTATCTGCTCGGAGCTCATTTCCAGAGAGAAGATCGCAACGTTCTTTTTCTGCTTCATTGCGACTTTTGCGGCAATGTTCAGCGCAAAGCTGGTTTTACCAAGGCCCGGACGGGCCGCGATTATAACAAGGTCGGATTTGTTAAGTCCGCCAAGCTTTCCGTCAACGGCGGAATAGCCGGTTTTAAGGCCGAGATATTGTTCCCTGTCCTCGCCGGAAAGTTTGTTGATTCGGTCATAAGCTTCGATAAGGGTGTCGCTTATGGGAACAAGTCCCCTGGCGTCCCTTCCCTGGCGGATGTCGTAAATTTTCTGCTCCGCGGAATCCAGAAGGATTTTTCCTTCGGCGCCGCTTTCCCTTGCGTTGTTAAGAATATCGCCGGAAACTTCGATAAGGTTTCGGGTAAGCTGTTTATCAAGGATTATGTCGACATATGCGCCAAGGTTCCTTACGGAAGGAACAATTTCCATAAGGCGGGAAAGATAGATTTTTGCTTCCTGTTCGCTTTGGAAAATTTCTTCTTCCTTGGCCGCTTCAAGAAGGGTTATGAAGTCAACGGGTTCACCGGAAGTGAACATTCTGACCATTTCGTTAAAAAGCGCCTTATGCTGCGGACGGTAAAATGCGTCCGGACGGAGCCTTTCAACAAGTTCGGAAAGGCAGCCCGGTTCCACAAGAACCGCGCCGAGAACGCTTTGTTCCGCCTCAAGGCTATACGGCAAATCCATTCCGAGCAAAAGCGGATTATCGTTTTCCAATGTTTTCACCTCTTTAAGCCTTCCCCTTGAGGGGAAGGTGGATTTTCGGCAATTTTGCCGAAAAGACGGATGAGGTGTTTGTAAAATGACCGCAGAACTAAAACGCCGCTTTGCGGCTGCACCTCATCAGTCAGCTGCGCTGACAGCTTCTCCTCAAGGAGAAGCCTTTATTCAGAAACAAGAACAAAAATCTTTGCGGAAACACCATGGCCGAATTTAACTTCGGCATTGAATGTTCCGTAGGTTTTGATATCGCCTTCGAGGGAAACTTTTTTCTTATCAACTTCAATTCCGAACTGTTTTTTAATTTCAGCCGCAACATCTGCAGCGGTGATGGAACCGAAGAGTTTTCCGCCGTTTCCGGCAACGCCGGAAAATTTAACGGTTTTTTCCTTGATAACCGCGGCGGAATCTATTGCGGCCTGTTTTTCAAGGGCAAGTTTGCGTTCCTTTGCGGCTTCCTTCTGTTTAAGCTCGTTAAGAGCCTGGGAAGTTGCTTCCATTGCAAGTTTTTTCGGAAGAAGGAAGTTTCTTGCGTAACCGTCGGAAGCGTTTATAAGTTCGCCTTTTTTACCGGAACCTTTTACATCTTGGAGAAGAATAACTTTCATAATTTATATAACTCCTTTCGGGATATGGCTTTTTGTTTTCCCCCGTTGGGGAAAGTAAATTATTCCTCCGCGTGACCCGCGGCTTTTTCAAAATAATCGTCGATGGCGGCAAGAAGTTTTTCTTTTGCCTCGTTGGGGCCGATATCCGGAATCTGTGCTCCGGCCATGGTCTGGTGGCCGCCGCCGCCAAGGGCTTCCATAATTACCTGGACGTTCATTCCGCCAAGGCTTCTTGCGGAAAAGGAAACGCCAACCGGCGTTTTATACATTACAACCGAAGCGGAAACACCTTTTATCGCAAGAAGTTCGTCCGCCGCCTGGGGCGCAACTATTCCGATATCGTCGTAGGATTTTGCGAAGGAAAGGGCGCATCCGCGATAGATTTCCGCGGTGGAAACAATTTTGGAACGGTGCTGATAGCTCGAAAGACTTCCGCTGAAAAGTTCCTTTACCTTAACGGTATCGGCGCCCATTTTTTTAAGATATGCCGCCGCTTCAAAAGTACGGACACCCGCCCGCATGGAAAAGCTTTTTGTATCCAGCATAATTCCGGAAAGAAGGGCTTCCGCCTCCGCCTTTTTCATCTTGCATCTGCTGTCGAGATACTGGAGAAGTTCCGTAACCATTTCGGAAGCGGAGGAAGCGTAAGGTTCGTGGTAGAAAATAACCGCGTTGTCTATGCTTCCGACCATTCTTCTGTGGTGGTCGATTACAACAATGTTCCGGCAGGAAGTGAAAATATCCTTGGATTCGAGAAGGCTTACTATATGGGTATCCACAACAATAAGAAGGGTTTCCTCGTTGATAAGCGCCATTCCCTCTTCCGGGGAAATAAAAAGTTCCAGCGTTCCGGCTTTTTCGGTTTTATCGATAAGGGGTTTTGCAAGGCAGGTTTCGCGGTTAACAACAATGTGGCAATCCTTTTCCATATCCCGGACGCCTTCCGCCATTCCGATAGCTGCGCCGATGCAGTCAAGGTCGCCGAAGCGGTGACCCATAACAAGCACGTTGGAACTGGATTCGATAAGGTCCGCAAGCGCCGCCGCGATAACCCTTGTTTTGACTTTGGTTCGTTTTTCAACACCTTTTGCAAAACCGCCGTAAAATTCGTATCCGTTAACTGTTTTAACCGCGGCCTGGTCGCCGCCGCGTCCAAGAGCCATTTCCAAAGCCTGGAGCGAAAAATCGTTCAACTTATCAAGGGAAAAATCTCCCCTTGCGACGCCTATCGAAAGGGTTACGGGCAAATCTTCGCTTGTAAGAATTTTTCTTGCCCTGTCAAGGATGGAAAAACGTTCCTCCTCCATTTTGCGAAGATATTTTTCTTCAACTATCGCAACGTATTTGGAACTGGAATTTCGTTTTAAGAAAGCGTGGTTTTCCGCAACAAAATCCTCGAAAAGTTTTTCAACCTCTCCCTTGATCCAGCTTTTTTCGCTTTCCTTACAGTTTGCGAAAAGCTCTTCAAGGTTATCAAGGGTTATGGAAAGAACCGCCGGGCGGCTTTCCGCATAAAGTTTTTCGATTTTTCTTTCCTTGGTTTTATCAATGAAATAAAAGGCAAAAAGTTTTTCGCCCATTTCGGAAGAAGTTGTTGCACAAACGGAATAGCTTCCCTCCCGGAACTTAACTTCAAAACCGCCCGGAGCAAAAACCTTTTCCAAATCAAAATCCGCAAAAAGCTCCTTTACGTTTTTTCCGTAACATTCCTCGCCTTTCATAACGTCGTTATGGAAAAGGCCGTTTGTCCAAAGGATTTCGCCCTCGCCGTTTGTTACCGCAACCGGAAGGGGAAATTTTATAAGGGCATCGCTTTTAACCGCCCCAAGCCTTCCGCCGATATATTCAAGAAGTTTTCTGAAATCGCGCCTTGCGGCAAAAAGCCGCCAGATTCCGAAAGCAACCGCCGCAAGCGTTATAACAAGCTGGATCATAAAAATCTTTTTGTCATAACCCGCCGCCATTCCGGTAAAAATTATCATTATTCCCATAAAGGCAATAAGCGCTATTTCAAGAAGGTCTATTTTCTTTTTCAACAAAAAGCCTCCTTTTGTTAAAAATGGGTAGATTTCTGAGCATATATATTGTTATTATAACAAAACGGCTTAAAACTTGCAATAAGATGTAGTTAAAATATAAATATATATAATAAAAAAGCACCAAACCAACCGCCGGGAATATCTTTTGCCGTCCCCTTCGTTAATTCTTAAAGCGGGCGGATGATATCCGCCCCTACGGTGGTTACGGCGGTTTTTTTTGAAAAACGATGTAGGGCGGGGCCTTGGTCCCGCCGCCTTTGTTTTAATTGCAATCCTGTAGGGGCGACCCTTGCGGTCGCCCGTTATGAAGAAAAACGCACAAAAAAGGAGCACTCCCCGAGGAAGTGCTCCAAAACTATGTTTTAGCGAAAAATTATTTTCCGAAAACGATTTCAACAGTATCCTGTGCAATCATAAGTTCTTCGTTGGTGGGGATTACCCAAGCTTCAACTTTGCTGTCGCCGGTGGAGAATTTAGCTTCTTTGCGGCTTGCGTTGTTGTTGAGTTCTTCGCCCACAGAAAGTCCGAGATATTCCATATCGGAGCAGATTGCGCCACGCTGTACTGCGGAGTTTTCGCCGATACCGCCGGTGAAGATGATTGCGTCTACTCCGCCCATTGCTGCTGCGTAACCGCCGGCGATCTTTTTGATCTGATATGCAAACATATCGAGAGCGAGCTGTGCTCTGTGGTTGCCTTCTGCTGCTGCGTTTTCAAGGTCGCGGCAGTCGGAGGAAATTCCGGAAATTCCGAGGAAGCCGGATTTTTTGTTCATAAGGTTGCTCATCTGTTCGGGGGTAAGGCCTTCTTTATCCATAACGTAAGTTACAACGGAAGGATCGATGCCGCCGCAGCGGGTTCCCATTACGAAACCGTCAAGAGGGGTAAGACCCATGGAAGTGTCGCAAACTTTGCCGTCTTTAACTGCGGAAAGGGAAGAACCGTTACCAAGGTGGCAGATGATAAGTTTGGTTCCTTCGGGATCTTTACCGGTGATTTCAAAATATCTCTTGGTGATGAAACGATGGGAAGTTCCGTGGAAGCCATAGCGGCGGATGGAATATTTCTCATAATATTCATAAGGGATACCGAACATATATGCTTTTTCGGGCATGGTCTGATGGAAGGAGGTATCGAAAACAGCAACCATGGGAGTTTCTTTTCCGAAAACTTCCTGGCAAGCTGCCATTGCAACAGCCTGGGGCGGGTTATGAAGAGGTCCGAGATCTTTGAATTTTACGCCGATATCTTCGATAAGTTCATCGGTTACGATGGTGGAAGCTTTGTATTTTTCGGAACCGTGGAGAACACGGTGGCCGATAGCTTTGATTTCGCTGATGTCGTTAACAACTTTGTTTTCGCCTTCGGTAAGGAGTTTTACGAGTTCTTCGAAAGCTTCTTTATGGGTGGGGAAGCTTACGTCATATTCGGTTTTGAAGCCTGCTTCGGTTTTGTGGCTGATTCTGCCGTCGATGCCGATTCTTTCGCAAAGGCCTTTTGCTACGACATCCTGGGTGTCCATCTCGATAAGCTGATACTTAAGAGAGGAGCTGCCTGCGTTAATAACAAGTACTTTCATGTTTTTCTAACCTCCAAGTATGTTGTCCCGATTTTTCCTTTGTTTTCCGGGCAAGGCAAAGCCTCGCCTTCATTGACATTCGGGTGACAATTATATATTATTACATTAGAACGCAAATTGCAAGGAAATAACGTTAAAAAGTTGATAAAAACCTTGTTTCTTTGTAAAAAACGGAGGAATAATCTATGAAAATTGCCGGAATCATAGCGGAATATGACCCTTTTCATAACGGACACGCTTACCAGATAGCAAGAACCAGGGATGCCGGAGCCGAAGCCGTTGTCGTTGTTCTCGGCGGAGAATTCACCCAAAGGGGCGAACCCGCCTGGTGCTCAAAATATACCAGGGCAAAAGCCGCCCTTCTTTGCGGAGCGGACCTTGTGCTCGAAATGCCCCTTCCCTATGCTGTTGGTTCCGCGGAAAAATTCGCCGAAGGCGGAATTTCCGTTCTGGAAGCGCTTAAATGCGTTGACGTGCTCAGCTTTGGAAGCGAAAGCGGCGACGCGGAAAAAATTATGGAATTTGCGAAGCTTTTTGAGCGGGAAGATTTTATTGAAGAATATAAAAAATCCCTTTCCGAAGGGATTTCTTCCGCCGCCGCAAGACAAAAAGCCGCGGAAAAACTTGCGCCGGAACTTTCTTCCGTTGCCGCTAACCCGAACGACACTCTTGGCGCGGAATACTGCAAATGGCTGATCCGGCTCGGCAGTAAAATAAAGCCGAGCACCGTTAAAAGATACGGCGCCGGCCACGGCGAAGCCGCGGTGCTCAAAAGCGGAATTGCTTCCGCGACCTATCTCCGTTCCTTCGACGAACCGGAAGATATTTTCCCCTTCGTTCCCTATAAATGTTACGAACTTCTGGCGCAGGATTACCGGAAAGGCAAACTTCCCTTCAGCGAAAAGAAAATCGAACCGGCGGTGCTCGCGGTGCTCCGCATGATGGAAGAAGAGGACTTTTCAAAGGTTCCGGATTGCGGTGCCGAAGGGCTTTATCATCGGGTTTTTGACGCCGTTCAGCAGGCAACAAATCTTGATGAACTCTATCTTTCAATCAAGACAAAACGCTACGCCATGAGCCGCGTTAAACGGATTGTTGCCGGCGCTTTTCTTGGTCTTGATTCTTCCGTGCTCAAAGGTGCAAAGCTTCCTTACATCCGCGTTCTCGGAATGAACGAAACCGGCGCCGCGGTGCTCAAAGAGGCAAAAGCCGCCGGTTGCGAGCTTCCCGTTTCCGCTTCCCTTGCGGATCTTGAAAAAACTTCCGAAACCGCAAAGCTTTTTGCATCTCTTGAAAACAAGGCGGAAAACCTTTGGCAGCTCGGCCTTCCGAAGCCGGGAAAATGCGGAATCGCTTACACGACAAAAATTATAAAGTTGTGAAAACGGGCGGATTATATCCGCCCCCTACGGTAATTTTACAGAACCATCGAAATATAGCCGTAACCGAAGAAGAATCCCCCCGTCACGGCAAAGCCGTGACACCCCTTTTAACAAGGGGGACTTAATGCAAAAAAAATCCCGCCGTTTTGGGCGGGTGTCCGTAAAACAGTCAATCCTCCCTATGAGATTTTCATAGGGAGGATTTTATTTCCGTAATTGTGTTGCAGCGTCATAAACACTGCAACAGATGGTGTACAGAAGTGCGCTCTTCTTCTGTTGGACAAATTGGAATCGGCAAGTCTGTTTTTACTTTGTCAATATATGCCAGACATCTTTTCCGACAAAGCCGCATTTCCGGTATAACATTTCGGGAGATGTCGGGTTATTTACTTTACCGGATACTGTTGCAAAGTCTGCCATACCCGCCATTCGTTTCAGGAGTTCGTTAACAATCAGCTGTCCGATTCCTTTTCCTCTGTAAGCAGGCATAACCTGTATCCATTCCAGAATTCCCTCATGTACCTCTTTGTCAAAATCTGCAATACCACACCCTGCTATGCAGGAGGTTGCGTTATCAACAGCGTAAATCCACAACTCCGGGCAAAACACCTCTGTTCGGGTATATCCTTTGAGTTGCTCAGATGTGACCGACATATCGGCATACGATTGATTGATAACATCAACAAAAATAGAAATGTCATTCTGCTTGGCAGTAACGATCGATATATCATCCAACGTTATAGTCCGGATATCCACCAAATCATGATAAAGTCTGAAGTACGGCTCATCATGGTAATCCCGGTAATCCTTTTCTATATAGTCAGCATCATGAACAATGCGCATGTTCTCAGGGATGCAAATATTCTTGTTTTTCCAATACGGAATTGATAAAATGCCACATGGATTTTCTTTGTACGCTTCAATTATCTCCATTATTGCACCTTCTTTCATTGGGCAAAACACCGTCAAATTCAGGTTTGATTGACTCATTACAGAATATCATAACTTGCCCGGATATGCAAGAACAGACACAGCGAAAACCGCTGTGCCTGTTAACTGCCTTGTGCACACCGCCGTTTTGGCGGGATTTTTGTTTTTTTCTAAAATCAGATTTCTTTTTTCCAAAGGCCGTGAAGGTTGCAGTATTCATAAGCCGCAACGGGTTCATCGTCAACAACCTCGAATTTTGCTTCGGGAGCATCCCCCGCTTCAAGATATTTGATCTGGAAGCCTTTTTTGGTTTCAAGAAGAATCCATTCAATGTGGTGTTCCGGAAGCATCGGGTGGGTAACTTCGCCGATTTTTACAAGAACGGTGTTTTCCTTAATCTCAACAACCGGAACGTGTTTTTCGGTTGCCGCATCAACGGAACCGGGGATAAGCTCGGTTTTTCCAAGGGTACCGTTCTGTTCGCCAAGGTTAAGAAGAATTTTGTCGCAGCCTTCGCAATGGTAAATTTTCATAATAAATGTTCTCCTTTCAGTGGGGAAGATTATTCTTCACACTCAACAACGCCGATGGGTCCTACGATAGGAAGCGGATCGATTCCGAGTCGGGTGTAATAATCGGAAAGAGCGGATTTAACAGCCTGTTCCGCAAGGACGGAACAATGGATCTTAACTGCCGGAAGGCCGTCAAGAGCCTCGACAACGGCTTTGTTGGTAAGTTTAAGGGCATCGTCGATGGATTTTCCTTTGATCATTTCGGTTGCCATGGAGCTGGTTGCAATTGCCGCGCCGCAGCCGAAGGTTTTGAATTTTACGTCAACGATGATTCCGTTTTCGATTTTAAGATACATTTTCATAATATCGCCGCATTTTGCGTTGCCAACTTCGCCAACGCCGTTTGCGTCCTCAATTTCACCGACGTTGCGGGGATTGGAAAAATGGTCGAATACTTTTTCAGAATATAACATTTGCTTTTCCTCCGATTTTATGCAAGGGATTTATTCCTTATAAGCCTCCCTTGCCTAAAGGGAGGTGGCTTTTTCGGCTTTGCCGAAAAAGACGGAGGGATTCTTTTATTGAATCCCCTCGCCACAGCTTACGCTATGTGGCCCTCTCCCCTTTAACAAGGGGCGCATTTTATTTCATCATGGTTACTTTTTTGTTTTCGCCCTTCATCATGGATTCCCAAAGGGGACTCATGGCGCGAAGTCTTTCGACAATTCCGGGAAGCGCTTCAAGGATATAATCAACGTCTTCTTCGGTGTTGCTGTCGTCAAGGCTGATTCGAAGGGAGCCGTGGGCGGTTTCGTGAACAAGACCAAGGGCAAGAAGAACGTGGCTTGGGTCAAGGGAACCGGAAGTGCAGGCGGAACCGGAGCTTGCGCAGATTCCGAGCATATCAAGGCTTAAAAGAAGGCTTTCACCCTCGATTCCCTCGATGGAAATGTTTACGTTTCCGGGAAGGCGTTTTTCGCGGTCGCCGTTAAGGCGGGTGTGTTCGATTTTAAGGATATTATCAATAAGTTTATCCCGGAGAACTTTGGTTTTTGCGGCTCGTTCTTCGATATTTTCGTTTGCGATCTGCATTGCTTTCGCAAAGCCCATAATTGCGGCAACGTTTTCGGTGCCGGCGCGTTTTCCGCGTTCCTGGCCGCCGCCGTCGATAAGGTTCGGAAGAAGGACGCCTTTTCTTACGTAAAGCATTCCAACGCCTTTCTGGGCGTGGATTTTGTGTCCGGAAAGGGAGAGCATATCCACGTTAAGTTCGTTTACATCGATTTTAACATGTCCCATTGCCTGAACAGCGTCGGTATGGAACCAGATTTTGTGTGCGCGGCATATTTTTCCGATTTCGGCGATGGGCTGGATTGTTCCGATTTCGTTGTTGGCGAACATAATGGAAACAAGGCCGGTGTCAGGTCTTATTGCGGCTTCAACGTCCTCGGGTTTAACAATTCCGTTTTCATAAACGGGGAGATATGTTACTTCAAAACCCTGTTTTTCAAGTGCCTTGCAGGTATGAAGAATTGCGTGATGTTCGAAAACGGATGTGATTATATGTTTTTTACCCCTTTTGGAAAGGGTCTGCATTGCGCCTTTAAGCGCCCAGTTGTCGGATTCGGAACCGCAGGAAGTGAAATAAACTTCGTTCGGTTCGGCGCCGATTACCGCCGCCACATCTTCGTGGGCTTTTTTAAGGGCCCAGCCTGCCTCGCGTCCTTTTGAATATATGCTTGAAGCGTTGCCGTAGCCTTCGGTAAGCCAGGGCATCATCGCGTCGAGAACTTCTTTGGAGATTGGGGTCGTTGCGGCGTTATCCACATAGACAAAACGTTTTTCCAAATTCGTTTTCCTCCTTAATAAATATTACCTTTCGGTTTTCCGGATTTTATATTATACCATTTTTGTAGGAATTGCAATACGTATTTTATAATATTTACCAAAAATTTAAAAATATTCGTTTTAATCACGGATTTTTCCGCCGCTGCGGCGGATTTATTAAAGCATCGTAGGGGCGCACCTGCGTGTGCGCCCGATTTTTAATGGGACAGGGTTACAATTCCTCCGGGTTACCTGATTGGCACCCTTCCGTCTGCTTCGCAGACACCTCCCCTCAAGGGGAGGTGTTTTGGGGAACGGGCGTTTCCCGACTGTTGAAAAAACGGACTTTTATTGACTTAAAGCGTGAAAGTTGCTATTATAACCTTGTAAAATTTTTGTGTCTGAAAGGAACGGTTTTATATGGAAAATTTCAGTTTTGACAAAATCGAATATGTCCGCCCGGACATCGACAAAGCGGAAGAAATCTGCAAAGAATATACCGCAAAACTCCGCGCCGCAAAAACTTACGAGGAAGTTAAACAGATAATCCTCGATTATGACAAATCCGGCGAAGAGATGGAAACCATGTTCACCGTCGCGCATATCCGCAACACCCTTAACACCACCGACAAATTCTACGAGGACGAAATGGCTTTCCTCCACCAGCGCCTTCCCGTTGCCCAGGCAACTTTTACCGAATATGCAAAAGCCCTTGCCGAAAGCCCCTTCGCAAAGGAAATTGACGAAGACTTCGGCCCGGAACTTCTTATGAAGGTACGCCGCGAGCTTGATTCCTTTAAGCCGGAACTTATCCCCTATCTTCAGGAACAGGCCATGCTCACCACCGAATATCAGAAGCTTATGGCCACCGCAAAAATTGAATTTGACGGAAAGGTTCTTAACCTTTACGGAATCCAGAGCTATTTTGGAAACCCGGACCGGGAAATTCGTAAGGCTGCATTTGCAAAATATTCCGAATTCTATGCTTCCAACGAAGAAAAAATGGAAGAAATTTTCGATAAACTTGTAAAATGCCGCACCGCCATGGGCAAAGCTCTTGGTTACGAAACCTTCACTCCCCTTGGCTACATCAACCAGGGCAGAAGCGATTACGGCCAGAAGGAAGTTGCCGCTTTCCGCGAACAGGTTAAAAACGACCTTGTTCCCCTTTGTGAAGAACTTTATAAAGCCCAGGCAAAACGCATCGGCGTTGATAAGATCATGGCCTATGATGAAAAATTCATCTTCCCGGACGGCAACGCAGAACCCATCGGCGACGCAAAATTCCTTGTTGAACAGGCCCGCAAAATGTACCATGAACTCAGCCCCGAAACCGGCGAATTCATTGATTTTATGATCGATCATAACCTTATGGACCTTGAAAACAAACCGGGAAAAGCTTCCACCGGCTATATGACCAGCCTTAAAAAATATAAAGCTCCTTTCGTTTTCAGCTGCTTTAACCACACCATTTTTGATATGCAGGTTCTTTCCCACGAACTCGGCCACGCTTTCGCCGGTTACTGCGCTATGCGCCACCAGCCGGTTTCCGATTACTTCCACGAAAGCACCGATATTGCGGAAATCCATTCCATGTCCATGGAACAGTTCTGCTATCCCTATGCTGAATACATGTTCGGCGATATGGCGGATAAATATCGTTTCGCACATCTTCAGGAAGCTCTTACCTTCGTTCCCTTCGGCGTTGCTGTTGATGAATTCCAGCACATCATCTACGAAAACCCCGACCTTACCCCGAAGGAAAGAACTTACGAATGGCATAAACTCGAAGAAAAATATATGCCCTGGAGAACCTATTCCGACGATGAATTTATGGACCGCGGCGGTTATTGGTACCACAAACTCCACATTTTCCTTTATCCGTTCTATTACATCAACTACACCCTTACCACCATGGGCGCAATGGAATTCAAAAAACGCTATGCCGAAAACAAGGAACAGGCATGGAAAGATTATCTTAACCTTTGCAACGCCGGCGGAAGCAAGAGCTATCTTGGCCTTCTCAAAGTTGCAAACCTCCGCGTTCCCTTCGAAGAAGGCAGCGTAAAGGAATCCATTTCCTACGCAAAAGAAATTCTTCTTAAAGCAATTGAGGAAGAACAGAAATAAAAAAGGCTTCCCCTTGAGGGGGAGCTGTCGCCTCAGGTGACTGAGGAGGTGTAGCCGCATTGCGTAGCATCGGCGTAAATTTAAAACAACACCTCATCCGTCAAAACCTTCGGTTTTGCCACCTTTTCCTCGCCGGAGACGGCAGACCCCTCTGTTTCGCTTCGCTCAACATCTCCCCTAACAGGGGAGTCCCCTCAAGGGGAAGGCTAAACAAAAAAACAGCCTGCTTTTGCAGGCTGTTTTTTGTTTTCCGGATTATTCCGCAACAAGCGGAGAGAAAAATTCGTTTTTATAATCGATGTAATGTTCCATAAAATGTTCGGTATCGCCCCGGTGGATTCTTCTTGCAAATTCCTGTTCGGAAAGGGAGTTGTTTTTAAACTGGAGCGCAAGGGAAACGCCAATTGTGGAACAATGTTTTGCAATTCGCTCAACGTCGATAAGGGTTCCCATAAAGAGCGAACCTGCTTCGTAGGAACATTCGCCGTTTTTAAGGCGGTCCATATGGCGGCTGCGGATAAGCTCGGTCATTTCGGTAACAACGAAATAGAGCGGTTCGATTTTTGCGTCGGCGCGTTTGTTCTTTTCGTTGGAACCTTCGGCGGCCGTGTTCATAATGGTAAGCAAAGCCTTGCTGAGAAGCTCGAATTCGCGTTTTCCGGCCATAGTAAGGCCTTTGTCTTTGGAGGACATATCTTCGGCGGTATCGCGGATTTTAAGGCAGTGTTCGGCGATATGGACGCAGTCGTCCGCTCTTCCGAGCATTTCGGTAACGGTTTTTTCCTGCTCTGCGGAAAGATTTCCTTCCGCAACTTTAAGAAGATAAATTCTAAGGTTATCTTCCATTCTGCAGATTGCGGTGTTCTGTTCGTTTATTCTTTCGCCAAGTTTCGGGTCGCCGCCGTTAAGTCTTTCAAGGGCGCATTTTACGCAATCCACGGTAACGCCCATAAGTTTTTTAAGGATAAGCTCGGAAGCGGAAATTGCCGCAATTGGGTTGGAAACAAGGCCGGGAGCAAGTTCGGAAGTATCGGAATCGATTTCGGTTCCGTCAGCGGGAATTGTCTTCATGCAAAGTTTTTCCAAAAGACCGATGAAGGGAAGGAAAAGAACAGTCATGGTGACGTTGAAGATTGTATGGAAGTTTGCTATGCCGGATTTGTTGATGGGGTTATCCCAAAAATCGCCGATTCCCATTCCCTGGATTGCAAAAACAACAACGGTAAAAATAATCGTACCGATTACGTTGAAATAAAGATGGGCGATAGCGGTTCTTCTTGCGTTTTTAGAAGCGCCGATTACGGAAAGCATCGCGGTAATGGTGGTACCGATGTTCTGGCCGAGGATAATCGGAATTGCGGAAGCCCAGGAAATTGCGCCGGTTACGGAAAGAGCCTGGAGGATACCGACGGAAGCGGAAGAACTCTGGATAATCGCGGTAACGGCGGCGCCGACAATGATTCCGAGAACCGGGTTGCTGCCGAATTTTACGAAAAGCTCGCCCATAAGGGGAGATTCACGAAGCGGAGAAAGGGCACCTTCCATAAGGTCCATACCGATGAAGAGCATACCGAAGCCGGTAAGGATTTCGCCGATGGTGATGGTTCTGGTTTTTTTGGTGAACATCGCAAGGGCGGCACCGACAATCGCGCAGACCGGTGCAAAAAAATCCGGTTTAAGGAACTGCATAAGACCGGAAGTTCCGGAAATTTCGGTAAGGCGGAGAAGATGGGAAGTAACGGTGGTACCGACGTTGGAACCCATGATAATTCCTATTGCCTGGCCGAGTTTAAGAATTCCGGAGTTTACAAGGCCAACGGTGATTACGGTGGTTGCGGAAGAGCTTTGAACAAGGGCGGTTATTCCAACGCCAAGGGCAACGCTTTTCCAAACGCTTCCGGTAAGCTTTTCAAGAATTTTTGTAAGCTTGCTTCCGGACATTTTTTCAAGGCTTGCGCTGAGCATATGCATTCCGTAAAGAAAAAGGGCAAGACCGCCCAGCATTGCAACAATGTCAAAAATAGTTATCAAGAATAATTCCTCCTGATAGTGTCATGATATCTATGTCATCGCAGATTAAGCGTGGTTGTTAAAAAAATACGGTTAAAATGATTATAACCGATTATAATCAAAAATAAAAGGGAAAAGAATAAATTTTTATAATAAAAGCAGTTTATTCTTCGATTTTTGTGGTACAATATAACTGAATAAAGAAAAAGGAGGTCCTGTTTTTGAAGATTGTTAAACCTGCGGCAATTTTGCTTGCCATTTGCCTTGTTTTTTCCGGATGTTCCTTTTTTAGAAAAGAACCGCCGAAGGACGAAAACATAATTTCCGGCGAAGGAAACCTTTCCGCAAACGTTGAGATAAAACCGGAAATTCCGGAAAGTTCCGAAAGTTCTTCTTCCGAACCGGAACCGGAAAGCGAACCTGCAGTGGAAAACGAAATCGGCTCCCTGGAAGAACTTTCGCCCTATTTTCAGGAATTTGCGAACCTTAAAAGCGAACAGGTTCCCTGGGGACCCGGAACCAATTTTGACGAAAACGGAAAACCAATCGCCTGCGTTCAGCTCCAGGCGGAATATTCCAAATGGGACGCGGATTTTTACCGGGACGGCGAAGAGCATAAGGGAAAAGTTTACCTTACCTTCGACGAAGGTTACGAAAACGGCTACACCCCTAAAATCCTTGACGTTTTAAAGGAAAAAGGCGTTTCCGCGGTTTTCTTTGTAACCCTTTCCTACGCAAAATCCGAACCGGAACTTATCCGGAGAATGATTGACGAAGGCCACGTTGTTGGAAACCACAGCGCACGCCACCCCAACATGACAACCATCACGATGGAGGAAATGTACGCCGAAGTTGCTGACCTTCACAACTATATTTCCGAAAATTTCGGCTACGATATGTACCTTTTCCGTCCGCCGGAAGGCGCTTTTTCCGAAAGAAGCCTTGCCCTTCTTCAGAAGATGGGTTACAGAACCGTTTGCTGGAGCTTTGCCTATGCGGATTGGGACCCGGCAAACCAGATGGAACACCAGAAGGCTTTTGAAAGAATTACAAAAAACATCCACGACGGCGAAATTTATCTTCTTCATGCGGTTTCTGAAACGAACACCGCCATTCTCGGGGACGTTATCGACCATGTCCGAAACAGCGGATACACTTTTGAAAAATATCTTCCGTAAGAAAAAGGGCGACCGAAAAGGTCGCCTTTTTTGGTATGATTTTGTAAAATGCAGGGCGGGACATTGGTCCCGCCGTTTTATAATAATCGCAACGGTTTTATTAAAACTCTGTAGGGGCGCACCTATGTGTGCGCCCGTTATGAAGGAATCCCTCCGTCATCGCTACGCGATGCCACCTCCCTTTGACAAGGGAGGCTTGCCCTCCGGGTTCTTGATTATCCCTCATCCGTCATTTGCTTCGCAAATGCCACCTTTCCCCAAGGGAAGGCTTTTTCTACCCTTCCGTCTGTTTCGCAGACACCTTCCCTGATAGTGAAGGCTTTATAAAAAATGAGCACGGCGAAGCCGTGCTCATTTTTTGTTGCGTGCTCAAAATTATAAATCGTAATTTTTGAGGAAGAATTTGAAGAAGCGTACTCCTTCCGCAAGGGCGGAAAGGGTTACGTTTTCGTTTACCGCGTGGCAGGCGGCGTTCTGTTCGTTGCTCATTCTGACCGGGCAGAAACGAAGAGCGTTTTCGGTAAGAGCGTGGAAATGGCGGCAATCCGTTCCGCCCATGATAACGTAAGGCGCAACGCCAACGTCCGGGAACTGTTTTTTGATACAGTCAGTAAGATAGGCGTATTCCCTGGATTTTATGTTGGAAACCGGGGAAGCATCCCTTGCCTGGATGATCTCGATTTCAAGGTCATATTTTTTCGCGTATTTTTTAAGCACCGCAAGGCTTTCCTCGCAGTTCTGGTGGACGCTTGTGCGAAGGTTTGCAACAAGGTAAGGCTCTTTCGGAATTACGTTGCAGGCATCGGAACCTTTCATCATCGTGAAGCAGCAGGTTGTTGAAAGAATTGCTTCGCCGAAGGGCGAAACTTTTGGCATAAGCGCTATTAAAAGCGGCTTGAAAAGCCAGATGTTTCCGAGAAGCATCCTCATTCCAAAGCTGAAGGAAGGCGCCATCTGGGCAAACATTTCGTAAACTTCCGGGATAAGATACTTTTTAAAGGGGCGTTTTTTCTCGATTTCGTTGGCGAAGGCAAAAAGCCTTGCGGCGGGGGTGTTTCTTGGCGGGGTGCTGCTGTGGCCGCCTTTTCCTTTTGCGGAAATTTTAAGGTCCATATAACCTTTTTCGGTAACGCCGATAACCGCATACTGTCTGTCCATTCCGCCGATAGGTTTATCAACAATTGCGCCGCCTTCGTCAATTACGATTGCAAGCTCAATTCCCTTTTCTTTAAGGTAACGAACCGCGGAAGCGGCGCCGTCGCCGCCGGTTTCCTCGTTTATTGCATATTCAAGATAGATATCGCAGGGCGGAACAAAACCTTCTGCAATAAGTTCCTCGATTGCCTGGAGTTCCACGTACATTGTGCTTTTGCAATCCATGGAACCGCGGCCATAGATATCGCCGTCGATAACCGTTCCGCTGTATGCCGGGCATTTCCAGCCATGGTCGTCCGCCGGAACAACGTCCTGGTGACCCATGAAAAGAATCGGTTTCTTTGCTGGGTCGGTTCCCTTCCATCTGTAAAGAAGGGTTCCGTTAAGCACGGTTTTTTCAAAGGTTTTGTGAACGTTCGGGAAAAGTTCTTCCAGAACTTCGTGATATTTATAAAACTGGGAAAGGTCCTCGTCCTCGTTTTTGGAAACGGTTGGAACCCTTACCATATCGCCGAGTTTTTTTGCGGCAATTTCACATTCTTCCGGGGTTATTTCGGTTTTGCATTCGCCGATGGCCGGCGCTTTTATCATAAGGGTGCGGACAACCGCAATTATAAGAAGAACCGCGATTATTCCGAGGATTCCGAAAATTACGTACTGCATTTTTTATCCTCCTTTATTCTTCGCCTTTCTGGATTTTTCTCATTTCCGCCATTTCCTTTTCAATGGGGTGGAAGAAGGCGATTACAAGCATAATTCCGGCAAAAACCATCGGAACCCAGCCAAGAAGGGCGCAGATGGTTTCGTTTGCGCTTTCGGGCTGAACCGGAAGGTCTGCGTTGAATCCGGCCGCGCCGAGAGCGGCGGTCATTCCAAGGTTAACTCCGGCTTTGGAAAGTTTTGCCGCAAGGTTATCGCAGGTGGAAACAAGGCTGTCGATTCTTCTTCCGTTTCTGAATTCGATAAGGTCCGCAAGGTTGTTGCGATTAGTGTTGAAAAGAACAAAAGCAAAAGCCATGGCAACCGCAACGGTGATTCCGTTGATGTAAATGGTGACTATGGAGTAAGGGTTAAGAAGGAACGGAATTTTACCAACAAGGTAAATTGCCGCGCCGAGAATCATGGTGTTTCTTCTTCCGATTTTTTTATCGACCGGAATACAAAGAACCGTTCCGATTACGGAAGTTGCAAGGAAAACCGCCATAATGGGGGTTGCGGAAGAAGCGGAACCAAGAATATAGGTTGCGTAATAGTTTACGTTGCTCATGATGAGAAGGTTGAGGATTCCGTAAACGATGATATAAAGGGCGTTCATGACCCAGCTTTTGCAGGAAAGGAGCATTTTAAAAACTTCCACAATTCCGAGTTTGGAATCGTCCTCTTCTTCCTGCTGAACACGTTCTTTGGTGGTAAAATAATGGGCAAAGCTTCCGATGATGCAAATTACGCCCATAACCGCTGCGGCGTAAACAAAAGCAATCTGGCCTGCTTCGTTTGCCATAACATTTCCGTTTTCGTCAAGGCCGCCGAAAAGGTCGAGTAAAGGATAAAGCGCAACGCCGCCGATTCCGCTGCCGACGCATCCGCCAAGGTTACGGGCAACGTTGATTGCTCTTCTGTCGGAATCCCGGTTGGTGGCAAGGCCGCCCATGCTGTTATAAGGAATTGCGGCGAAGGTGTTGAAAAGTTCGAAAAGGAAATAGATAGCTATGGCTATTGCAAGCTTCATTCCGTAGGCAACGTCAAAGCAGGTGAACATAAGAACAACCGTAACCGCCCAGGGAACGGCGCACCAAAGGGCAAAGGGACGGCATTTTTCGCCGTTTTTGAAGGTGTGGTTAACTGCCCAGTAACCAACAAGCGGGTCGTTTACCGCATCCCAGACGATTCCGAGAGCGGTTATCATTCCGGCATGCTCAATTTTGATTCCCATTACGTTGGTAAGGAAAAAGAGATAGAATAGGTCCTTGAAGTTAAAAACAACGTTGCTGGCGGTGGAAAAAGTTCCGAAGCCGAATTTTTCCGCCCAGCCGATTTTCGGTGTTTCGATATACTTGCTTTCCGTATTCATAGAAAATCCTCTTTTCTTTAATACTTTAATTCGTTAAAGCCATTATAGCATATATAGTTTTAAAATACAACATTATTAAAACAATTTTTCCGCCTTGGAAAGCGAAAAAACGGTGCTCAAAAAGGTCAAAAGCCCGTGCTCAAAATGAGCACGGGCTTTTGCGTTTTGGATTAGTATATTCGGGAAATCAATCTCTGAAAGGATCGCGGCCTTTATAGGTGGTGTGGAGAAGTTCGTGCGCTTTGTGGGAATTGGGTTCGCCAAGGAATTCCTCATAAAGTTTCTGAACCTGGGTGTTCTTGTGGCTTTGGCGAAGAACGTTTCTCTGGTCCTCGGAATAAAGGGCGGAAGCGCGCTTCTGGAGATAGGTATCAAGAATATCGTGGTCTTCGTTGGGAAGGAAAACCGGGCGGACATAAGGCTGGCCGCCGCCGTTGATGCATCCGCCGGGACAGCCCATGATTTCGATGAACTGATAGGGGCTTTCGCCTTTGCGGATCTGGTCCATAAGGACTTTTGCGTTCTTCATTCCGTGAGCAACGGCGAAACGGAGAATCTGGCCGTTGATTTCGATCTGGGATTCCTTGATTCCGTCAAAGCCGCGGACGGAAGTAAAGGCGATTGCGCCGTGTTCCTTTCCGGTAAGAACGTGGTAAACGGTACGGAGAGCCGCTTCCATAACGCCGCCGGTTACACCGAAGATTACACCTGCGCCGGAAGCTTCGCCCATGATATCCTGGTCAAAATCTTCATCCGGGAGCTTGTTGAAAACAATACCGCTTCTGCGGATCATATCGCCGAGTTCGCGGACGGTGATAACTGCGTCAACGTCTTTAAGACCTTCTGCGTTGACCATTTCGGGTCTTTCTTTTTCAAATTTCTTTGCGGTGCAGGGCATTACGGAAACAACGAAGATATCCTTGGGGTTAAGGCCGTGTTTTTCTGCGTAATAGCTCTTGATGATTGCACCCTGCATCTGGTGGGGAGATTTGCAGGAAGAAAGGTGGTCAAGCTGGTCTGCGTAATAGGTTTCGCAATAATTTACCCAGCCGGGAGAGCAGGAAGTGATCATCGGAAGGGTTCCGCCGTTTTTCATTCTGTTAAGAAGTTCGGTTCCTTCTTCCATAATGGTAAGGTCTGCGCCGAAGTCGGTATCATAAACTTTTTCGAAACCGAGTCTTCTGAGAGCGGCAACCATTTTTCCGGTAACGGGGGTGCCGATGGGCATTCCGAATTCTTCGCCAAGGGTTGCGCGAACTGCCGGAGCGGTCTGAACAATTACGTGGCGGCCGAGAGCCATTGCTTCATCGACTTTTTCAACTTCGGATTTAAGCATAAGGGCGCCGGTGGGGCAAACGGAAACGCACTGGCCGCAAAGGATGCAGGGAGATTTATCGAAAGATCTGTTTCCTGCAGGGCCGACGATTGCGTTGAAGCCGCGGTTTTCAAAACCGAGAACGCCGTTTCCGTGGGCGTTTTTACATCTTGCAATGCAGCGTCCGCAAAGGATGCATTTGCTGGTATCGCGGACGATGGAAGGGTTAAGTTCATCAATGGTTACCGGGGTCTGGGAACCTTTGAACATTTCGGGTCTTGCGCCGGTGAGTTTTGCAACGTGAAGAAGTTCGCATTTTCCGTTTTTGTCGCACTGCTGGCAGTTTACGGAATGGTTGGAAAGAAGAAGTTCAACGGAAGTTCTTCTTGCGGCGGTTGCTTTCGGGGAGGAAATGCTGATTTCCATACCCTCGAAAACCGGGAACACGCAGGAAGCCACAAGGCTTCTCATGCCTTTAACTTCAACAAGGCAAACACGGCAGGAACCCTGGTTGCATTCGCCGTGGTTAAAGTCGCAGAGAGAGGGAATTTCATATCCGCAAGCTCTTGCCGCAT
>JAFXBK010000089.1 GCA_017521825.1 Oscillospiraceae bacterium | reverse complement strand
TGCTTCCGTGCCTGTTAAGAATATCGGCAATTTTTTCGTTTAAAGCTTCGTGCTCGGCTTCATCATGCTTTGTAATTTTTCCTTCGCTGATGTATGCGGCGTTTTCGCCTATCATCTGGGTATAGGCTCTTTCATATTTATTCATACGCCCAAGGTCAAGGTTTTTAACCTTTTGGTTAAATTCCTTTATCCATCGGGTCTTCATAGCCTCGTGCTCATGAATAGGCTCTATGTATTCCGCTATAACTTCTTTCCCGCCAAGGTTTCCTCCTTTGGTTATGTCCATAACGTTTCTTTCCGCAGTTTCTCTGGAATATCCAATGCCCCAGCTTTTGTCGTTCCATCCGTCAGATTGCTCCGTTGCTTCCACCGCGTCACGCAAAAGCGCCGTTTTATATGCCTTGCGGTATCTGTCAAAAGGTGCTCTCGCTTCACGGTATGCTTTTTCGGCGTTATATACTTCAATAATACCGTCAACGTTGCCCGCTCCTTTAAAGATAACGTCCGCTTCTGTCATTGTTCCGGCAAGCAGTCTTTTCAGCGTATCAAGATCGTTGTCGTTCAAGGCGTGTTTTGCCTTTATTTTTTCCATGTTCCGCTTGGCTTCAAAAATCCTGTTTCCGTCAAAAGCGGCCTTCGCTTCATCAAAACTTGCCGTTTTGTCCATTTTCCTTGCCTTGTTTGTGGCTTTAATCTGCCTGTCGCGTTCATAGGCTCTCACCGTATCAACGCCCTTGCCAAACTCCTGCATATATTTCAGCAGTTCGCCTTTTGCCCAGCTTTCAAACTGCGCAAGGCTCTCTCCGGAATAAACTTCCGAAAGTCCGTAATACTGCCTTTTGGTCTGCTGCATAAAGTCCGCAATTTCTTCAAGCTGTGTTTTCGGGTCCGTTTCAAATTCGTTGAAAAAATCCGGCTCCATATCCGCAAGGCTCATATAAAATTCGTCAAGGTGCATGGCTCTTGCGTCAGAAGATATTTTCATACTTCCAAAATTGCTTCTTGCAAAGTCCCTAAACGCAAAATCGTCACCAAACTCATGCCTTGTCTGTTCATCAACAAAAATCGGCGTTTCGCGTATTCTTTTTCTCGTTTCTTCATATTGCGGAAAATCCTCCGTAATAATGCCGTCGGCAAAAGCCTGTCTGTAAACCTTGTCTATCTGTTCATCGGTTATTTTCTTTCCGGCTTTAACATCATCCGCAATTTCGTCAATAATCGGGCGTATATCCCCTTTAAGGTTGCCGCGGCTCACCCCAAAAACAGATGCCACCCCGTCTTCAACAGCTCTTTTAAAACGCCGCTCTATTCGCTTTGTCTTTTCGCTCTGGGGCAGGTTTTCAAGGTTTGTTGATTCGTTTTCATAATTTACTTGACCGGTACTTGACTGCGCCGTGGGTCTTTGCTTCATCTGCGCCAAAACTCTTTTTGCGGAATCGTTTATTTCCTTTGCCCTGCTTTCGGCTTCAAGCTCGTTAAAATCCCGTCCTGCGGAATATCTTATATCCCTGTTCTCATTCTTGAACCTTTCGGAAAGCGGAATAACGTTTCCGTTATTGTCATAGGT